>DASWXS010000079.1:0-3371 GCA_036405375.1 Bacteroidia bacterium | reverse complement strand
GAGCTTCCGTTTGGAATTTCGCCGTTAACAGTTGGAGCAGAATAAACCAAACCATCCATTACGATAGCGATACAACGGCCTCTTGAATTTGGATCCTGTGGATTTTGAGGAGCATTGGCAGCAGTTAATTTTTTCCATTTCTGAGCTGCATCCGGAGTCATATTCATGCTGATAACGATCTGGCCATTGTCCATTTGTTTCTCAGCGTTTGCAATGATATCACCATACAAAGCAGGTTTCCCATTTCTGTCGGTTACTTTAATAACATGAAGTTTAATGTAATCGCTTCCTTTATCTGGCTTCGATTCCCACATGAATTTAGCTTTAGATGGGAATAAACCTCTTACTGAAGGAAGTGCCAGGTATTTATTAAGCGTAGCGGTATCTTTAATACGGGCATAACCAACAACTGAACCCGGACCCGGGTACTGTTGTTTTTTCTCATCCTGAACAATGTTCGGGATAAGTGGACCACCCTGGAAGAAGAAAGGATTTTCAGCTTTTGCAGCAGCCAGGGAAGTATCTTTTATACCTGCATTTTTCTTAGCAGCCATTTTTTCTTCAAGAGTAGAATCTTTTTTAGCAGTTGCAGCAACAGTGGCTTTTGCCGTAGAATCAGCGATGTATTTCTCTAATTCTTTTTTGTTCATTTTAGAACGGTCAACAACGGCCGCTTTTGTTGTTGTATCAATTTTAGCGCTGTCTGCTACTTCAACAGTTTTAGGATTTAAGTATTCTTTTACTTTTTTGTTAGCTTCGAATAAACCGCCAATAACTTCACCATTCTCATAAGTTTCCCAGAACTCAAGGTTAGCAGTTCCCTGTAATAATTTACGTACACGGTCTTTATCCTGAACACCCGGAAGCTCGATTAAGATACGCCCGCTTGCTTCTAACTGCTGAATGTTCGGCTGAGTTACACCAAAACGGTCGATACGTGAACGGTATGTTTTTTTGGCATTGTCAACTGCTTCATTAACGCGTTCTTTAATGTATTCGATTACCTGGTCATTTGTTGCATTGTAATCGATTTTTCCTTTGTTCTCAACAGTTTGGAACAATGGAGCCAAACGGCCATTCGGCTCTAATTTTTTATAGTTATCAGCAAATAAGGAAACGAAATCTTTATTGTTGTTAACACCAAGATTTTTTTGTGTTTCTGCAATTGCATTGTTGAATGCAGGATTTGGATTGTTGTTAGAAAGTCCTTTGATGATATCACCAACAGATAATTCTAGTGTTACGTTAATACCACCACGTAAGTCAAGACCTAAGTTAATTTCTTTACCCTTTGCCTGTTCGTATGTATATTCAGTAACCCCGATGTTGTATACTGGCTGGTTTTTCATTGAGTCCAGGTATTGAACGTAATACACACCTTTTACTGAATCAATGTAAGCCTTTTCTTTTGAACCATCGCCAGCTGCGAAATCCTTAGCAGCCTGAACTACTGCAGGTTTTCCTACTATAGAAGTAGCATAAGCATCTGCATCTGCTTCAACCCCTCTTGTAATCCAGGTAAAAGACAGGTAAAAAATACAGGCTAAACCTAATAAAATCGCGAATAAATTAATTGCACCTTTGTTTTGCATAATACACTATTGTTCTAAATTTAAGGGTGCAAATATATCATTTGCTACCATAATTACCAATTTTAAATGGTAAACGTTATGAATAGGTGATTGGTGATTGATTTACAGTGATTTACGAGAGATTAATGGGGGAGGAACCAAGATGAATGAATGATTACCCGAAACAATCGGCCTGGCTGATAAAATGCTGATTTACACTGTTTTTAATTCTTTTTCTGCTTTTTGTAGGTTTTGGCAAACTGGTAGGCAATACCTGCTTTAACTGCAGTATGTTTGCCAAGGAAGAGCTCTTTTTCGCTGCTCTGTACATCCGAAAGGGTTTGAGTTATATTCAGGTATAAAAGGAAATTATTTAGTTTGTAGCCGCCGGTAACCGAAACGCCGGGAGCAATACTATGCATTTTAAATTTCTCATGACGAATGCGTATATCATGACGAACATCATAGGTTCCATAATATTCCTGGAGCTCCAGTGAATCGCCTTTTTCACCCATGTATTTTTCTAGGGTCAGGTCGTAGGATTTCCTGGTAATACGTATTTTACTCAGTACTAAACCGGCCTCGAAGAAAGGAGAGAACTTTTTGAAATTACTGTAACCAACCATTAAATTTAATTTGGTTTGGCGCACATTGATGTTATGTATCGTACTTCTATTATTGATGATCCGGTATTCCGCGATAGCATCCTGCCATGCTCCCCATTCGGATGAATACCCTCCGTTTAAATATGAATGATGGAATCCTAAAAGTTTTATTTTGTTTATAGAAAATATTGATTTGATGTAGATTTTCGAATTCAATTTTACCTGCATTGCAAGGCCCGGGGAAATCCATGACCTCGACCTGGAACTTCCATCTGCTTTTGCAACCATACCAAGGCTTTTGGAGCTGGTATCATCCTTAGCTATGAGGTAAGGAGTTTGCCTGATCATAATCGGAAGTAAGCCATTTGCATATCTTAATTCATAAGGATCGGGATTATCTGAGTAATTTACTTTGCTGAATTTATTTATCAGTCCTGTTTCCGAGATGATAGAAAAGATAATTTTCGCATTAGACTCGTATTTCTGTTTATATGTTTTTTCTTTTGATTCCGTGTATTGCCGCCTGACAATATTGCGGCTGATTAACATATAGGTTAATCCATATTCAAAAGCGGTAGCATTACTTTTTAATGAGGCGGTTGATTTTGCAAAAGGTAATGTATACACAGAAAACTGGAAGCATAGTCGTCTTGAACGGACGCCAGCAGTTCCCATAAACCCGATTTCCCTTTTACCAAGGGCAATAAACTCATTTCTAATCCGGGCTACATCATATGCGTATTTTGAGTATAAATGCCCACTGGTATCTATTTTGGTTTGCATACTGCTGGCGGCAAATTTTATTCCCCCGGCGAAAAAAAGTTTATACAGTTTTGTTTTCGGGAATTCATAACCAACCATCAGGTTACCGGTAGCTTTGCGTAATCTTATTTTTGTTTTATACTCATCACGCGTATAAGAACCAGTTTCAAAAACATGAGTGAAATTATATACCTGGTTTACTAAATACAGATCCTGGTAAATAAATAAGTTATTGCTTTTAGGATAAAGTTTCAGATACACTCCGGGAGGTGTTCCGCTTTCCTTTGTTGTATTATCGTAAATTATAGTATTGGTTGTATCATTAAATGTTTCGTGGAAATATTCTTTATTGATATTTATTAAACGACTTCTTGCAGATACGCGAACTCCTGCTTCCAGTTTCTGCGCAAAAAAAGAAGAGGTATAAATCATA
>DASWXS010000078.1:0-8763 GCA_036405375.1 Bacteroidia bacterium | reverse complement strand
CAGATAAGAAAGTGAGAGGATACCAGCACATACTGGAGTAGTGAACAATTTTTGTTTTTACAATTGTAAAAAGGATCAAAACTACCCAGAATAAAATGATCATCCATTTTTTGAAATGTTTCTGGTACGGTGTATCGCTTTCTGTTCGTTTATGAGATTGCATAAAGAATAGGGAAGCTGGAAAGCAACCGATCAGTAAAACAACAAAATGGTATAATAAAAAACCACCATGTCCGGCATCTTTGGTGTTAAACAACCGTGCCTGGTATACAATAAACTCTTTTACAAGATCTGCATGCCCGTTGATGATCTCTATAACAAACCATCCGAAGCCAAATACAATAAAGGAAAGGAGAAAGGCAATTAAAAACCGGAAACTGCTTATCTCTTTAAACCGTTTGAGCAATGCAAATATTCCTGCAGTTAAGCCAAATATCAAAAGTCCAACGGGGCCTTTGGTTAATACTGATAGGCCAATGAATGCGCCGGAAAGTATCGCGCTCCAAAGTCCATTTTTTCCTACCGGATTATTGGTGTGAAGAATAGCATAATAAATACCGAGAAAAATAAAGAGATTAAACCACGGATCAATAATCCCGGTTTTGAAATAAAAGAAAGTAAGGAATGATCCTGCATATACCAATACCCATATCATTCCGAATTTATCCGAAAATAATTTCCTGCCTATGTTATAAATAACCAGCAAAGTTACTATACCACATATTGCATTTGGAAAACGGGCAGCAAATTCATTCACACCAAACAGTTTCATACTTAATACCTGCATCCAGATAAATAAAGGTGGTTTTTCCCAGAAAGGTTGAAAGTTGATCTGTACCTGTGAATAATTATCAGTTACGATCATCTCGCGCGCACATTCAGCAAAATTGATCTCGTCCCAGTCGAATAGATGAACCGAACCAAGGAAAGGAATAAAAAGCAAAGCTCCGAAAAGTGCTATCAGTATATTATTTCTTAATTGCAGTTTATCCATTGCTTTTTGAAAAGATCAGTTGAATAGGTTGATCTGTTTTGATTAACCGGGTGCTTAGGGGAGATACATAAAATAACCATGCTGCCAGCGAACTGAATGTGACCCCAATGATGCTGCCAACGTATATATCTTCAAAAAAATGTTGTGATAAGTATACTCTTGAGAAGGCAGTTAAAATACCAATAACAAAGAGAAGTACTTTGGCCCAAACAGGTTTTACCATGTAGCTCAGGCAAAAGAACAAGCAAAATGCACTTGTTGAATGCCCTGATGGAAAACTATTGTGAATGAACATTTCAACTCCTTCAACAACTTTTAATTTTAAACCGGAATAGCTGCTATAAAAAAAAGGCCTGTTTACATCATCAAAAAAAACAGATTTTAAAAATTGCGTAAAACCACCTGATAAACCATAGGAAACTAAAAGGAAAAGTGCATTCTTCAAATTAAAAAAGAAAAGAATAACAGCGATTGCTATTAAAAACAAGCCATCTCCCAGGTAGGTAATGTATTTAAAGAATTCATCAGAAAGTTTAAATCCTACTAAACTGTTGAATGATGAATGTAATTCGAACTTATCGGTTAAAAGAACAATAGCAAGCCCGATAAGAGCAAAAGCCATGTATAACAGGTAAAAAGGCTTGTTATTTTTTAAAAGAGTTTTCAAATTCCTGCGAATTTACCGATTATTATTGAGAGGCCAATTTGTAACATAAGGAAAATTACGATTTATCGCCGTCGCTAATTGCTTGATTATGAAGAATTCCAAAGGAGTTAAAGGATGTTGGTTTTAAATTTTTTTAACAAGCAGTTTTACTACTAATGAGTACTTTTAGCTTCCTGAATTATGATGGTCTCAATGTTTCAAACCCTTGATATATCCAAGAAGCAGATCAACTTTTTGTTGGTTGCTTTGCTCATTTTCAGCGGTCAGCTATTTTCCCAGAAATTTACTGCGCAGGTGAGTAAAAATAAACTTGCGGTAGGTGAAGTGTTTCAGTTAACATTTACTATCAATGCTTCTGCTTCCAACTTCAAAGCTCCTTCATTTGCTGATTTCGATGTGTATTCAGGACCTAACCAGTCTACCAATATGCAGATCATTAACGGAAACATGTCACAGTCCATTTCCCTTTCTTATGTGCTGAGCCCTAAAAAAGAAGGCAAGTTAACCATAGGAGCGGCAAGTTTAGTGGTAAATGGAGCCAAGCTGGAGTCTAATCCAATTACTGTTGAAGTAAAAGGAAATGCGCAACAGAATGCAGGCAGTTCAGCAAACCCGGGCAGTTCTAATCAACCAACCAATACACAAGGGCAATATTCGAGCGAAAAATCAGGAGATGATCTTTTCATAAAAACATTTGTAAGCAAAAAAAGCTGCTACCTGGGTGAGCAGATCGTTGTTACGCAGAAAGTATATTCACGCCTTAACCTCAGGGGATTCCAGAATTACAAAATGCCCGTGTTCAATGGATTTTGGAGCCAGAATGAAGATAACAGGAACAAACAGATTCAGCTGCAAACCGAAAACCTGGATGGTATTCAATACTATGTTGCTGAGTTTACAAAATCTTACCTGTTTCCTCAACGATCAGGATCGCTTACCATAGAACCAATGGAAGTAGATTGTATTGTAAGACAAAGAAGCAATAAGCAACCACAGAATATTTTTGACCAGTTTTTTGGTGGTGGGTATGAAGATGTATTGTTGAAGGCAAAAAGTAAACCAATTACAGTTGATGTGAAACCATTGCCTGAAGCAGGAAAACCGGCTGATTTTAATGGGGCGGTAGGAACATTTAGTTTGAAGGCTGAGCTTACCAAAGAAAAAGTAGTAGCCAACCAAAGCATCAATCTCAAACTAAGTATAACCGGTAAAGGAAATATAAAACTTACCGATGCTCCGAAAATTAACTTCCCGGATGGGTTTGAAACATTTGAACCTAAAGTGACCGAGAATTACTCGGAAGGAGGAAGTTTTAGCGGAACGAAAACATACGACTACCTGATCATACCAAGGCAGGCAGGCGAATTTGTAATAAAAGATCTTGGCTTCAGTTATTTTGACCCGGAAAAGAAAAGTTATATTACAGTGCCTGCTCCTGAATTTAATATCAGCGTTAGTCCCGACCCGAATGGAAATTCAAAGGCCGAAGTATTCTCACCAAAAAATACCGTTGAAGAAAAAGAAAACGATATACGGTATATAAAAACCGGTGACCTGAATCTTTCTCCCAATAGCACGCTTTTCTTCTCATCCTGGAAACATTATGCATTGCTGGTTTTGCCTGTTTTAGGAATGATAGCTTTTTTAATGGCAAGTAATTCAATTGCAAAACGTAACAGTGATGTAGTTGCCGTAAAAGGCAGAAAAGCAGCAAAACTGGCCCGTAAACACCTGGCATCGGCGGAGAAATTTAAAATTGCACAAAACAAAGATGCATTTTACCAGGAAGTATCTGTTGCACTGAATGGGTACATTGGTGATAAGCTGAACATCCCGGTTGCCGAATTATCGAAACAAAATATCGAATCTCATTTATTGAAGAAGAATGTAAGTGAAGGAACCATAAAAAAATTATTAGACACGCTGAATGATTGTGAAGTGGCAAGATATGCACCTTCTGCCGTTCCTGCTGATATCAACATGGTTTATAATAATACGATCCAGTTAATAGAGAATATTGAAGATGAGGCCAAAGCTTAATTTGATATCCATTTTATTAGTAAAGTTTTCCCTGGAGAAAGCCGGGTTGTTGCTGGGTTTATTTATGGTATTCTCTTTCCCGGTTTTTTCAGATAACGGGCAATTAGCCAAAGGAGCTGTTGCAGATTATGATAAAGGAAAATACGAAGAGGCGGCAAAAAAATATGAGCAGATCATAGCTTCGGGCGAAACTTCCTATGAGTTGTATTTTAATATCGCCAATGCTTATTATAAGAGTAATAAGCTGGGTAAAGCTATTTATTACTATGAGCTGGCACATAAGCTCAATCCTGCCGATGAAAATGTAAAGCACAATCTTACCATAGCAAATAAATTTACTAAAGATCAGATCGAACAAAAGGAAAATTATTTTGCAAAAAATGTAGAAGCCGGGATACTTAATTTTCTTACCACTACAGGCTGGGCATGGTTGAGTATTATTGGATTAGTATTGGCTTGCCTGTGCTTTTCATTGTTTCGGATTACTCAAAAAAACAGCATGAGGCGCTTCCTTTTCTGGATAGGTATTCTTGCACTGGTAAAATGCGTTGCAGCGCTCATTATTGGTTTTATGGCCCTCCATAATATAGAGGAAAAAACGCAGGCAGTTATTATTTCTGCTGAGGTAAATGTAATGAATGCCCCTACGGGGGATGCTAAAACACAATTTATATTGCATGAAGGAACCAAGGCCCATGTGCTGGAATCTAATCCACAATGGACTTCCATTAGCCTCGATAATGGAAATGAAGGTTGGGTACCTACAAAAGATATTGGGCTTTTCTAAAAAAAACCTTCTATCTTTGGGTTAAAAGATTTTATGCATACCCGGATATTTCTTCTTCTCACGTTTCTTGTGTCTTTTTCAGTTTCGTTTTCGCAAACCAAAATGAAAACCAATAAATGGCGTCAAACCGAAAGAGATTCGATGGAACGAGCACAACTCTTATTTGAAGAAGAGAATTATGGTATAGCCATTCCTATTTTCGAGACTCTGCTGAAAAATCACCCGACTGAACTGTACCTGAAATACATGAATGGATTGTGTGGTTTACACCGAAGTGATAAGCATGGAGAAGCCCTGGTATTGCTAACAGAAGTATTCGAAAAGAACAGGAAAACTTCCGAGATTGAGTTTGATCTCGCAAAAGCCAATCATTTGAATTATAAATTCGATGAAGCCCTGAAGTTTATTGAAGATTACAAAAAACGGATGAAGGTATTAACTCCGAAAGCACAAAAGCAGGTAGAGCTTCTTACAAACTATTGCAATAATGGTAAAAAGCTGGTTCAGTCGCCGCTTCCTGCTGCCATTAAAAATATTGGCACCCACATTAATACAGATGCTTCAGAATACGTACCAGTTATTTCTTCTGACGAATCAGTTTTGATATTCACTTACAGGGGAAAGAAAAGTACGGGCGGATTACAAAACGGATACAACCAACCCGACCCCTATGGAATTTATTATGAAGATGTATTTATATCCTATAAAGACAGTACAGGCGAATTTGAAACTCCGAAAGATATTGGCTTTACGATCAATTCAATATCCAACGATGCAGCGGTAGCCCTTTCGCCGGATGGTCAGAAACTCTTTATTTTTAAAGACGATGGAAATAACGGCGGTGATCTTTTTATGAGTACACTTTCCGGTAAAGACTGGTCGGTGCCGGAGCGTTTGAATGGAGATGTAAACTCTTCATCCTGGGAAGGAAGCTGTTCCTTATCGTCAGATGGGAAAACGCTTTATTTTTCGAGTGAACGTAGTGGGGGATTGGGAGGGAAAGATATTTACAGATCACAACTACAGCCGGATGGAACCTGGGGCACTGCAATAAATATGGGACCTAAGATCAACACCGCATTTGATGACGACGCTCCTTTCATTCATCCCGATAATCGCATTTTATTATACAGCAGCAAGGGGAAAAATAGTATGGGCGGATACGATATTTTCCGTACTCTATATAACCGTGCCGACTCCAGCTGGGCAGATCCTGAAAACATGGGCTACCCGGTGAATTCGCCCGATGATGATATTTATTACGTACTAACCGCAGATGGAAAAACCGGTTATTATTCTTCAGGAAAAGCAGAAGGGTATGGACTGCAGGATATATACAGGATTTATCCGGGGCTTACAGGGTTAACTCCTTTTCTTGCACAGCTAAAGGGCGTTGTTACACTTGATGGTGCGCCTGTTGAAGGAAAAATAGATTTTGAGATCGAAGGAAAGAATAACGATTATGCTCATCTTGTTTCAAACTCGGTTACAGGAAAATACCTGATCGACCTTCCGGGAGGAGACATTTATAAAATAACTTATAAGCACGAAGGACAGAATGACCAGGTTAAAATCCTTGATCTTACTGCTGTTTCAGGATATACCGAAAAGATCATGGACATCAATTTCTCTACTAAGGTATTGGACACAATTAAAGATGTAGCAACAACCAACCCGGTTAATCCTGTAAAAACGGATTCAATCAGCAATAAAGGAACTACTGAGTCCATTAATTCATCGGTGAAGAAAACGGGAGATGAACAAACTACGGGTTTAATATTCAAAGTGCAGATAGCTGCATATAAGCTGCCGGATAATTATAATTACGATCGCTTAAAAGGATTGGGAAAAGTAGATAAACAAGACCTTGATGGAATTATGCGTTTTACAATTGGTGGTGAATTCAATACCCTGAACAGTGCGAACGAACATTGCAAAAAGGTTAGAAGTGCAGGGCAAACAGATGCTTTTGTAACAGCTATTTATAATGGCAAACGTGTATACCTGGAAGAATTAGAGAAAGCAGGCATTATCCCGGTTTTAGGAAAATAGTTTGTTCGGTTTAATGATTTATTAAGTTTGTAAACGACTCATCAATAAACTAATTACCAAATAAATCAATTACAAAAAACTAATTACTATTTTTGTCTTTCAATTTTTCATTATGTCTCGCATACTTACAGGAATCCAAAGTACCAACATTCCGCATCTTGGAAATATTTTAGGAGCAATGCTTCCGGCTATTTCCATGAGCAAAGAACCAGGAAACAACTGCCTGTTTTTTATCGCTGACCTGCATTCATTAACAACCGTTAAAGATGCCGTGTTCAGGAGAGAAAGCACCTATTCGGTTGCTGCTGCATGGATCGCTCTGGGATTTGATGTGGAAAAGAATTTACTGTACCGCCAAAGCGATGTGCCAGAAGTATGTGAGCTAACCTGGTACCTGAATTGCTTTGCGCCTTATCCGATGCTTGCCAACGCGCACTCATTCAAAGATAAAGCCGACAGGTTAAGTGATGTGAACGCAGGATTATTTACCTACCCGGTATTGATGGCTTCCGATATTTTATTGTATGATGCCGATTTTGTTCCGGTTGGGAAAGACCAGCTCCAGCATTTGGAAATCACCAGGGACATTGCAGAAAAATTCAATCATCAGTACGGTGATACGTTTATTGTTCCTCAACCGAAGATCAGTGAAGAAGTAATGATCGTTCCGGGCATTGATGGGCAAAAGATGAGCAAATCGTATAATAATTTCATCAATATTTTCTTGCCTGAAAAAGAATTGAAGAAAGTAGTGATGTCGATTGTTACTGATACTAAAACATTAGAAGAACCAAAAGACCCGGATACCTGTAATGTATTTAAACTATACAGGCTTGTTGCTAACAATAGCCAGATCGAAGACCTTCGAGCAAAATATGTAGGAGGTAATTTTGGTTATGGCCATGCGAAAACAGCCTTACTTGAAGTATTACTGGATAAGTTTGGTGATGCCCGCAGATCATACAATGAGCTGATAGGAGACAAAACACTTTTAGATCGCGAACTTAAAAAAGGTGAAGATAAAGCAAGAGCTATTTCTTCGGTTGTACTAAAACGTGTGAGAGAAAAACTAGGCTTTTAAGGGCTGTTTTCTTTTATTTTGCAAATAGTCTTTGGTTTGAGAATAATCTCTATTTTTGAGTAAAGGCTTTCTTTATGCGTAAGGGCAACTTAAAGGTTATTTTCGTTTTTATATTTCTGCTTGGTTTTGTGTATGGCCATGCGCAGAATTTACAGCCTGTTTGCCAGAATTTTAATACCACTGATTACATCGAAGACCAGGAGTTCCATTGTGGGGTTGCTGATAATCGGGGCACTGTATATTTTGGAACTAACTTCGGTGTTCTTGTCTACAAAGGAGAGCGTAAGGCAAAGGCCAAAGGCTGGGATTTTTTACTGTTGCCCGACGCTGACATTATTTATTCGTTGTATCTCGACACCGTTCAAAATCGTTTATATGTCGGAGGAGAGAAAGAACTGGGATATTTTGAACTGAGTAATTATTATACAGGCAAATATGTTTCTCTTAATCATTTGAGATCAGGAGAAATAAAGAATACACAGGTATGGCACATCAATTCGGTTAATGGTAAACTTGTTTTCCACACGATCAAAGGATTACTCGTATATGATAATAATAAGTTTGAGATTTTACCGGCTCCGGCAGATGCTATATTTCATAATGTGTTCGAATATCAGCCTGGAAAACTGTTGATCAATACCATTACAAAAGGTTGGCATGTGTACGATGGAAAATTGACTGCGCTGAAAGGATCAGAACTTCTTCCACAGGATAAATGTTATGGCGTTTTGGGTTCTATGCAGCCCGAACACTATTTATTGTTTTATAGGAATTCGGGTGTTTATAATGTTTGGCTCCAGGATAAAAGTATTAGCAATGTAAAAAAAGTAAGCTCTGATTCTTTCGACCAATTTTTAAGCGAAACGCAGGTATATTCTACCATTTATAGCGGGAGGATCGATTACCTTTTATTGGGTACGCTTAATAAAGGAACTTTTATAGTGAAGAACACAGAAATTCCGGGCCCTGAATATTTCGATACAAAAAATATTATTTCAGAAACGAGTCCTGCGACCAATATTAAAAGCACACTTGGATTTTTTGCTGACAAGAAAAAAAATGTCTGGGTCCTTGGAAAAACCAATCTGTCTATATTACCTGCTGATATTAGTATGTACTATTCTGAGCTTGCAGGGGTCACT
>DASWXS010000077.1:0-2442 GCA_036405375.1 Bacteroidia bacterium | reverse complement strand
ATTGATTGAATCCCCGACTTTTACATCCATGGGAAGAAGCTGTGAAAACGATTCATGGAAATAGTTATAACGGTCTTTTTGGAACAAGGTGTGGTTTCCCGTTATAAAATAATTTCCCGAAAACTGGATTCCCACATATTTTGGTGGCGTTTTGAGAAATGCAGATGAGCGCGATAAAAATGGAAAATGATCGAAATTCTTTTGTGAACCGATTAATTCGAATGAAGCCCGTTCATAAGGATAACTATCCTGCGCAAAACCCGATTTTCCACAAAACAGGAATAATGAAAACCATACAACAAGACAACCTTTGCATTTGCTTTTCCTCTTCATCATGGCGTATATTGATTTTGAGGCACAGTATCTTTTTCCGCGCTTATGGAAGCGTTTCCATCAAAAACTTTCAATCCTGTAATTCCATAATGATATTTAATTACGAGCGTGTCGGTAAGTGCATATAAACTAATGTTGCTTCGCGCGGGAATGGAGTAGCTATCATCCTGGTCCAGTTCATAATAGGTTGTTTTCTTTTCAAGGAAACTTATATCACCACTGCTATACACAATTCCGAGGGTTTTCACAGCACTCTTCACCGTATATTTTTCCGAAATCTCACCGCTTACAGGAATAGCAATGCTTAATACCATTAACAGCATCACAATAACCGGGCTCATACTAAAAATGCTCATGACCGTATAATTACGCTTTCCCATCCTTCCGCTTGCTATAAATGGCTTCCGGAGCAAGCGATACACGATAGGAAAAGCAATAAGATACGCGATGAAGATCGTAATGAAGGAAGACGCAATATAATCCTTAATAATAATATTGGCAACAAAGGAGAAGTAGCCCATAAGAACAATAACTGTAAAACTCCAGTGCCACTTATCCTGTATGAGATTGAGCGGTTTTACCGAGCCATCCTTTCCTGCTGCAGGATCCGCAACCAAAGCCTCCTGGCGAAGATTTATCCTGAAATCATTCGATGCATTCAAAGGATCCTGGTAAAAGTAAACGCATACCTCATCATATAAAACAGGCATCAGTTGCTTAAATTCAGCCGGACGTTCAAAGAAATTTTCGACGAGCACAGAAAAAAATTCATCCCGGTTAGCGGATGCATACTTCCTGAAAAAACCTTCTTTATTATCGTTTGAAACAATGTGCCTTTCGGCCATTTTATACCATCCTTCAAGCATAAACTCAAATTCATCAAAATTCAGTTTATGATGCTTTAGCAGGATTAACAATCCATGCGTTGTTTCATGCAGGCCAAGATTAACACCATCATTACTGATTTGAATCCCTCGTTGAAATCGTTCCCACGACAAATACATTTTCCCGCTCGTAAACATTAAACCATAAAACTGCTGCCTGGTCCTGGGATTCATGATCTCCTTCTGAAAGATCCGGATGTGCGTGATGGTATGGATATAAAAATGCTTCAGACCAAAAGTAATCTGCACAATGGAAGAAGCTATCAGTACTTTGTTCTTAAGAGTAAGTTCAAACACATTACTGCTGCTGAACCTGATCCGCTTCATAACAAAATGAGTACGGCTGATGAACCTTTCTTTTCCTGCCAGGGAAAGCTGGTTGAAATAGTGAATTTCTTTCAGGTATTCCCCTATTTGTTCCGACTCATTTTCAGTGATCAGGATCTTTTTTCTGAAAATAAAAAAGAACCATTCCTTTAAGTTGTATTCACCCGTTGAAAATACCACAAGCAACACAAAAGCAATAACAAGAGCAAATGCAATGGCAAAGACAGAGCCTATACTTAAAGATTCGTAGAGTAGCGTTCCGTAAATCATCCGGCCTAAATTAATCATTTTTTGAGAAGCTATGATGTTTTTGGCATTTGAACTCCTTCAACAATCATAATTTTACCGTACTTTTGAAGCATATTTGTTTATGGAGAACAGTAAAAAAATAGTGCTTATAGGTTCTGGAAATCTTGCATTTCATCTTACCGCATTACTCACTAAAAAAGGACATGAAATAATTCAGTTTGCCGGACGGAATAAGGAAACAACAAGCGAACTAAGTGCAAAGTATTTTACTTCATATACCACCGATCTTACAAAAATAAACACGAGTGCTGACATTTACATTGTTTGCATAAGCGACAATGAAATTGCAAATGTGGCAAAACAGTTGAAACTAAAGGGGAAACTTGTGCTTCACACTTCAGGAACGGGAGATATTTCATTACTTAAAACTTCTTCAGACAAAACAGGAGTACTTTATCCACTGCAAACCTTCAGCAAAAACAGTAAAATGAAATGGGGAAAAACTCCATTTTTAATTGAAGCTAATAACGCGGAAGTTTTAAATGAATTAAAGGATTTTGCAGGCACATTAAGCAAAAAAATAGTTCCTTTAAATTCCGCTCAACGTTTGAAATTTCACCTGGCGGCAGTAATGGCATGCAACTTCAGT
>DASWXS010000076.1:0-3097 GCA_036405375.1 Bacteroidia bacterium | reverse complement strand
TACTTGGGCTTTTTTCTTTTACTATCGTAAATTTTTCTGTAGACAGAAACCAGATTATACTGGATATTGTAATGAGTGGTTTGAATAATGCGCATTACAGTCCCAAAACAATTGATGATGATTTCTCGGAAAAGTTTTTTGATCTGCATCTCAAACGATTGGACTATAGCAAAAAATTTCTAATCCAGGCCGATGTTAATCAGCTTGCAGCATACAAAAAGCAATTGGATGATGAGATCAATAACGGTACATTCAAGTATTTTGAATTATCTACTGAACTTATTACCCGTCGTATCCAGGAAAAAGAATCCTGGTACAAAGAAATTCTTTCCAAACCGTTTGATTACGCTGTTGACGAAGAGTACGAAACGGACGGGGAGAAAATGAAGTTCGCTGCTTCTGAAGTACAATTAAAAAATGATTGGGTAAAGTACCTTAAGTACCAGACACTATACCGTCTTAATGAAATGATGGATGACCAGGAAAAGATTAAAGCGGCTAAAGATACTACAGCACAGGTTTTACCTTTTGATTCACTGGAAGCAAGCGCGCGTAAAAAAGTAATGAAACTTACGGATGACTGGTTCAAACGTTTGAAAAAAATCAATAAAAAACAACGTTATGCTGATTACGTGAACAGCATTACTGCAATGTATGATCCGCACACTGAGTTTTTTCCACCAGTAGAAAAAAAGAAGTTTGATCAGAGTATGAGCGGGCAGCTGGAAGGAATTGGTGCTCGCCTGCAACAGAAAGACGATTATATCAAGATCACTGAAATTGTGGTAGGAAGTCCGAGCTACAAACAAGGTGAATTAAAGCCCGGCGATCTTATTATGAAAGTAGGGCAGGGCGATAAAGAACCTGTTGATATAGTTGGGATGGATATAGACGAAGCTATTGAGCTGATCAAAGGCAAGAAGGGAACCGAGGTTCGGTTAACTGTTAAAAAAACAGATGGTACTATAAAAGTAATTCCATTGATTCGTGATATTATTCAGTTGGATGAAACATTTGCTCATTCTGCAGTATTGGAATCAGGTAAGAAAAAGGTTGGCTATATTAAATTGCCTTCTTTCTATTCTGACTTTACAAAAAACGGTGCGCATCGTTGCGCGCAAGACGTGAAGAAAGAAGTAGAGAAATTGAAGCTGGAAGGTGTTGAGGGAATTATTATTGATCTGCGCGACAATGGCGGTGGGTCGTTACAGGAAGTAGAACAAATGGGAGGAATGTTTATTCCTAAAGGACCAATTGTACAGGTCAAAAATAAACTAGGATCGATTGAAGTGAAAAAAGATTATGATGATTCACAGATTTACGATGGACCGATGGTAATTATGGTGAACCGTAACAGTGCTTCTGCATCCGAGATTCTTGCTGCAGCTATGCAGGATTACAGCAGGGCAGTGATTGTTGGGACCCAGTCTTTCGGAAAAGGTACAGTGCAATCATTCCTTGACCTGGATAACTATCTGCTACCTGCATTTGATACCATTAAACCCTTGGGTTCGGTAAAAGTAACGATGCAAAAGTTCTATAGAATTAATGGAGGAACAACGCAATTAAGAGGTGTGATTCCGGATATAGCATTACCTGACGCTTTCAGCCAGATCGAAACAGGCGAAAAAGAACTGGATAACCCGATGCCATGGGATGAAATTCCTAAAGCACAATACACACCATTCACTAATATCAATTATACAAAATTGAAAAAATCGAGTGATGAGCGTGTGAAAAAATCAAAAGCATTCCAGTTGGTAGAACAGGAATCGAAAGAAATTAAAGACAGAAAAGACGATAGCAAATACAATCTGAAGCTGGAGAAATACAGGGCTGAAGTAAAAGAGCTGAGAGCACAAAATAAAAAATACGACGAATTAAAAAATGAAGTAAAAGGGTTTGATGCGGCTCTTTTAAAAGTTGATATTGATGCTATGCAAAATGATACAACAAAAATGGCCCGCGAAAAGAACTGGATTAAGAATTTGAAAAAAGATATCTACCTGCACGAAGCAAGTATGGTGATAGGTGATATGAAATAATAAAACAAAAGAGAAATAAAAAAGCCCCTGATGTTTTCACCAGGGGCTTTTTGTTGAAGTAAAGTTACGATCCGATAGTTGTACTTAGCTTAAACATTGGCAGGTACATGGCAATGAGGATAAATCCAACAATTACACCCAATACCACAATAAATATGGGTTCAATTAATTTACTTAATACTGCATTCTGATGGTCTACTTCATCTGTGAGTTGCTGCGCTAACTTTTCAAATATTTTTTCGGGCTGGTTAACTTCTTCAGAAACCTTGATGAGTGATAGCATACGTTTGTTGAAGATCTTAAAATTGGATAATCCTTCATTCAATGACTTTCCTTTCATAACATCTTCGCGCACCTGTTTTAATGCCACTTCAATCGGGTAAAAAGCAATCATTTTTTCAATCAATTCAAGAGCGTCGATCAATTTGGTTTTTGCGCCCATGAGTAGTTTCATTGACTGGCAAAAACGGGCAAGATAAATTTTTGTGATCATAGGACCAATTACAGGAATGCGTAAAGCCAGTGAAGAAGAATATTTCCTGAACCATATTTTTTTACGCTGACTGTATACTAAAACGCATATTCCAATAACAAACAAAAGGAAATAAAAGAAGTAATTTGTCATGAAGCCTGATACCCGCAACATGAACTGGGTAATTCCGGGTAATTCTCCTCCCATGCGGGCGAATATATCCTTGAACATAGGAACTACCGAGGTTAGCATAAAAGTAACGGAACCGAATGCAATAACAATAATTGCAATAGGGTACGAAAGTGTCCCGGTGATCTGGCGTCTGAGCTTTACCTGGTTGGCATAAAACAAAGCAAGTTCCTTTAGCACTTCATCCAGTTTGCCGGTTTCTTCACCAATTTCAATACTATGGTATTCATAAGAAGAGAATTCCGGGATTTCCTTCAATACTTCTGAAATATTTTTTCCGGCTACTACTTTGTCGCGCAATTGGGTGAGAATAGTTTTTTCTTTACCTTTTTTTGCATCCTCAGCTATTAGTTCGAGGCAGGCTTTGGTATCTATTCCGGAAGACATCAGG
>DASWXS010000075.1:0-16618 GCA_036405375.1 Bacteroidia bacterium | reverse complement strand
AATGAAGTAAAAGCAAAGCTGGAAGAACTAGGTGTAAAAAAGGAAACGATTAAAACAGAATTGAATGTGAGCAGCTATTGGTACTGGAACGATAACAGGCAAACCAATCTTACCAAACAACTTACTTTTTGTGTAAACGATTTTTCCATCATTAATGAATTTGTGAACGAAACAGACATAAAAGGTTTGCAGTATATGCGAATGGGAAAGCTTTCACATAAGAAGATCCTGGACTATAGAAAACAGGTGAAGATAGATGCATTGAAAGCAGCAAAGGAAAAGGCGTCTTATCTGCTGGAGAGTATCGGAAAGAAAGCAGGAGATATTATAAATATTACAGAGTTACCTGAGAAAAGTAATGATGGCTGGGGGTATTATTATCCGCAATATTATTCCAATTCAAACATGCTGAGCAATTCGAGTTCGTATGGGGGATCCCAGGATGGAGGCGCAAATAGCGAAATCCGATCGATCAAATTAAGATACGAAGTGCAAAGTGTTTTTGATATTGTAGAGTAATACTACAAGCTCGGCTTGAATATTAAATGGTTTTTCCTTCTTTTCTTAACTCTTTTTTTATTCCTTCCAGAACACAGTTTTCATCAATTTCTTTCTTGGTATTTTCTTTATATAATAAACAGTGCATGAGTACGTTTCCAATTGCACCGCCCGATAATGCATATTTTTCTGAAAGTTTTTGGAAATTAATGTTTTTGCCTGTTTCCGCATAGGTTAAAAATGCATTTTCCCATAACTTAACACGTTCCTTAACTCCAGGCATAGGAAATTGGATCATTGACTGAAAACGCCTTGCAAATGCATCATCAAGATTAATTTTAAGATTAGTGGCAAGAATGATTAGCCCGGGAAAATCTTCGATTCTCTGTAGCAGATAAGCAATCTCCTGGTTCGCGTATCTATCATTGGAAGAAGATGTGGCAGTTCTTTTTCCAAACAGGGCGTCTGCCTCATCAAAAAACAGGATCCAGTTTTTAGTTTCAGCAATATCAAATATAGCGGCCAGGTTTTTTTCTGTTTCACCGATATATTTTGATACTACCATAGAAAGATCAATTTTATAAACATCTTTACCGGTTTCTTTTCCAAGTAGCGAAACTGTTAGTGTTTTTCCGGTACCTGGTGGCCCATAAAATAAACTCCGGTAGCCTGCTTTAATGATATTCTTTATTTTGTCATCTTTTTTTAATTTTTTGTTCCATCCAATCCAGGTTTTTATTTCTTCTACTTCCGATTTTACCAATGGGTCAAGTACAAGGTGATCCCATGGAAGTGATGTAGTAATGAGTTTTGCCGGAAATCCAGGGCTGTATCCGGGTTTGTTAAATACACCGGAAGTAAAAAGGGATAGATATTCCTGGTTAATGATCAACATTCCGCTCATCACTGGCTCCCCTGGCTCGGTAAATGAAAGCTTAAGTATGCTATCCCGAAATAATACAGAGTTATTCAGGAAAAAATATTCTGTTTGAATTCGCTTTTTCAGATCCTTTCCGGCTAAAAGGAATAGCAGCGTTTCTCCACTGGGAAGAAAGCCGTTGAAATTTTTACCTTTTATACCTCCAAACTCTGAAAAATGGCGATCGTAACTCGCGTTGCGTGTAAAAAAAGCGTCGAGGGTTTCGGGTTTTAAATGAGGCATGAGTGCAAGCATCAATGCCAGCCGTTCCTTCTGATCCAGGTTATTTTGCGTAACAAATTTAGCATAGGAAGAAGTGTCTGATTTTAAAGAAGGCGGCTCTATATCATCCACACTTTTATATTTACATTCGTTATCAAAATATAATTTCAGGCAGGTATCCAAAGCGAGTATGAACCATTGAATCTCGTTGGATAATGTTTTCGAATTTTTATTTAACTGCGTTATCTCCATTTTGTATAAATTGCTTTTTCCATCCAGGGTAGCTTAATGATAGAAATATTCCATGGGATTTTGTCCACCAGCATGTCATATGCTCTTGGTTCCACCTTTAATGAGATTTTATCTTCTTCCCACTGAAGTTTTCCTGCTCTTTTTAAAAATGAATCACGGAAACCTTCAATACTGCTTGATTTAATTATTTCCCATCGACTTATCGCCGTCCGGAGTAAGTCTTCCGAAAGACTTATTTCCTCGGATGTAATTTTAATGTCGTTTTCAAGAGGGTAATCTGTTGCAATGCCACATAATAATTTATTCAGCGGCATAACGTGCTCCATGTTGTGTTCTTTTCCTGTTACAAGATATTCCAATAGATTGGCAGCACGTGCAGCTGTTTCAGGAGAGGTAAATTTATTACCAGTAGTTAGTCCTAACGTTTGGAAATAAAATGGAAAAAATGGAGTTAGCAAAATAAGACCGGCATTTGTTATGAAAACTACATCTTGCTCCGGGTTTAATTCCGGGTCTACTGTTTTTTGTTCCTGTTCTCTTTTCTTTTCTTTAGAAACTATTTTATCCAGGATAGCGGGGGTGAGTACTTTAATTTGTATTTCATTTTTATTTGCAGCAATTTTTACGAGGTTCCGGAAGGTAACATAAGATGAATAGCCCGAAAACAGCTGTTTTATAACAAACCCTACATAATCAAATACTTTTATGTTTTTTTTATAATGTTTAAGGAAATAGAGTAAGGTGGCCTTTATCAAGGAAATGAAATCCCGGGGAAGCTGCTTTTTGACAGTTCGCGCATTCAGCATTTGATTAAAGTCAATAAAATATCCTTTCAGAAAGTCATATTCCTCCCTGAACAGGAAACGGGTTATCTTCAATTGCCAGAACTCATCAAGCGGTGAAAGTAAGCGATTAAGTGATGTTCCATTCTTTAAAGTAGTATAAAGAAGTGTGCTTTCATCAGCAGGTATTTTATGACGGATCTTTTTGATTGATTGAATAACCAGCTCTTTTGGGGTAATCGTTAGTGGTGAAGCAATAAATCCGGTATGCAGATAATCTATAAGGGTTTTTATACTGTTAACCTGCACACTGATTTCAACAGGTTGTTTTTTTTCACCTGAAATCCTGAAATCTTTATCCTGATCTGCCAAACTATCTGAAATGAAATGATTTTGTTCGGGTACATCTATTTTGACTGATCTTTCATTATAAGAGATGCCTTTTGCAACGTAAGTAAGCAATGCTGAGAAGTAGTTGTTCAAGTGAAGATTGGGAACATGATTGGTTAGTTTTATGATCTCTTCGTAAAACGAACCTTTCTTAATATTGTATAAGGCAAAAATATGTTGCGCCTCTTCCTGGAAAAATGCTGTTTTCTTTTGATTCCTTAAGAAGGAATACACCAGGTAAGTTTCCTGGAACACTTTTAGATTAGTAAAGTTAAATGTACTTTTGATAAAAGGCCATATTTTTCTTATGGATATAACCTCTTCTGAAACCAGGTTCTCATAAGAGATGATCATGTTACCTGATAAATGTAACATGTTTTTTCTGACTTCGGGTTTGAAAATAGTTGATCGGATAAAAGCGATGAGTTTTCTTTCTTTTTTTTGAAAAAGAAGCGATTCCCATAGTTGTTCAACTGAGCCGTGATCTTTTTCGTCATGCCACCATGGCACTTCGCCGTGTAACAGAAAATATTTTAACGCATTTATCTGACTGTTTTTAGAAACAGGAAATTGCAGGTTTTCTGTATCCCGGGAAATTTGTGATATGTAATAGTCTTCCTTTTCCCCGGGTAACAGTTTTACGGATACGATGTTATTTGGATCTAAAGCTGCATTTACTTCTTTAGTAAGATCAAAAATATCAACACCGGTTTTGTGTGCTACATTTTTGAGCACTCTCATTAAGAACTTCTTCTTGTTAAAAGGCTCTGTACCTGATATAAATGTGGCATAAAGAATGGCTTCCTTTATAATTGTTGTTAACACCTCCGAATGAAAAGAATGTAGAAGTGATTTATATAACCGGGCTTTAATAATAGCTGATTGCAAAGAAAGGATCCAGCCGGAATAAGATGGATGATAATGATGGATTATTTCTTCGGCATCTTCTTCTTTGAAAAAACGAATGATATGTTTTGCAATCAGTTTCCGCTTTGAATGAGCAATAAAGTAGGAGAGGTCGCTAAACCTGTATCTCAAAGATTGAAGGAATAACTGACGGTTTTTTTCGAAGGGCATTTCTTTTACCCAAACAGGTGGGTAACCCTTTTCGAGAAAGTAATATAAATACTCATCCAATACGTCTTTGCTCGTGGCAAGTGTGGTTTCGGATTTGAAATTTTGCGAAACAACCAAATCGTGGGAAATATCTGCACTGCTTTCTTCTACAAAGATCTCCCTGATAAAATTCAGCAATCCTTTTTTTGCCGAGTCGTCAGCGGTTTGTCTTATACTCTGAGTAAGAGTTAAAAGTAATTCTTTATAACTGATATTATAATGCGCCGACATTTGTTTTATTAGACTACGAACAAACATCCGTGTATTAAACACCGAACCCCTTTCGGTAAATAGATATGTAAGTGTGAAAATATAATTTGCCTTTCTAAACTCGCTTGTATTGGTATTAATTATTTTTTTATCGTTCTGAACCCGCAGTAAACTGCCTATGTAATTCGTAATTATTTTACCGCTTGCAGGTTCTAAGGCTTTTATAATGTTTACTACGGATGATTCGCTGAACTGATAAACTATCCGTTTTCTTACGTATTCTTTTTTTCCGATATTTTTAAGAAGCTTAACAAGTTGAAAAGAATTTGTTTTTAGGAGCTCACTAAATAGCGTTTCTATCGTATATGTTTCGCTTTGTTCTTGCCACCTGGGTGTACCCGTAATCAGGTAATGCTCAATAGCCGTTAAATAATAATTAACAGCCTGGTGTATTTTGGTGCCTGTTATGGTTTTTCCAGGTGAACTTTTAGCTTTTATCTTATCTAATTCTTCTGATATTGAATTGATGATACGTTTGGGTAATTCATGTTCCAGATCCTTATAATACAATCGCCCTGTATCAATAATGAGTTGTTTGATCTGGATGGTTTCACCGGAATATGTATAATCGGAAAAGAGCTCATCTATTTCCTTAGTGATCCTTAAATTAAAAAGCGTACTTATCTTATCCTGCATTTCATGGTTTTCCTCTTTCGAAAAAAACTGGATGTCAAAAACAGTTTGATATATATTATGTATACCTGTCATTAATGTATTAAAAATGCCGAAAAATTCTTTTGCGAAAACAAAAATCGGGTAAGCTCTTTTTTATTACTCTCGCTGCCCGGGTTTTTTACATACACTTTATAGGATTTAACAAAGGTCTCATAATCATCCCGATTAAGACATAGTAACTGGGGGTATATATGTGCGGGAAGGTTATTTATAATTAACGAGTTAAAATAATTCTGATACGTAGCATTTTTTGTTAGATCAATGGCTGTGTCGGGTATAATAATGGTCAACCGGGAAGAATAGAAATCCTGGCTAATGATCTTATTATCTATAGAAATACCAATTACGGGATCCGGTAATTGAACCGTAGGTTGCTTTATAAATGCAGATTGAAATGCGCTCTCCAGCTGGCCTAACACAGATGGGTAATCTGTACCGGCAGGAACTCCGGCTTGATATGCAGGATTATTTTTCCATATAAATTTTGGTTCTTTTATCGATGGCATTAAGCTAATATGTTCTATAACATGAATGTTTTCATGCTCTAGGTATATAGTAAGAAAATCGTCTGCCAGGTGACCGATAATTTCATGTTCAGTTACATTTTTTAATTCAGCTATTTTTAATTTTTTTTCGGAAACTAAAAGATAAAAATAACTTACATCATCCTTTCTTTCTGTGAAGTAATTTTCTAAAAACAGGCCAGCTATTGTTATAGCTAAAAAATCGTGATGAGTTACATTGAAAGCAATTTTATTGTCTTCGGTTAACTCAAAAAGAACATTATTGGTACTGTACGAAACAGGTTTTAATATAGTGCATTTTGTTGCAGAATTATTTACCGGGTCCCCATATTTTATTCCAGATAAGGTATGTAACAAAATTCCGAGCGCCGGATCAAATCCATTTTTCTTTGTGCCGTCGGGAACCTGAAAATTGCCACGTGATGCTGTAATACTGGTTATATTTTGAAGGATTGATTCTTTAATTTTGATTGAGCCAGCTATTTCATTGTTATCGGGATTATCCGGAGTGTGAGACAATACCGGAAGAACATTTACCTCGAAGTTGAAGCGGGCAAGTAAATGATCAAGAAATGTATTTCTTCTTGAAAGAAAATCATCCTGCTCTTTGTAAGCTACATCAAGGCCCGTTAAGTATGGATTGTTTTTATTGGCAACAAATTCTTCGCAATGGGTAGAATAGGAATGAGTATTTTGATTTTCATAAATATCAGCAGCGTTACCTTTAAACCCTTTTAACAAGGGAGGCGCGTCAGGTATGGAATACAGAGGCTGATAAAAATAGGTACGCTCCTGTTTTTTTGTACTGAATATGCTTTTCAGACTGGCTGTTTGCGCCATAAAATCTGCAAATATCTGCTCAAAAAAAAGAAGGTAAGCTTTGAGTTGAAGTGCCTGTGAACGTCTTATATTATCGGCTTTAGCTGGTAACTTTTCTTTTCCGATCCCATAAATGGATGGAAATTCGTTTTGTAAAGAATAATAAAAAGATGGATCAACATACTCTCCTACGGGATCTTCAATAGTGAGATTACCAGATGAAAATTTGAACCGCCTGTTCTTTTTTTCTTTGCTTTGCAATTCATTGAATAATGAAACAACAAGGTTTTTGTCATATGTTACATGTACACCTTTTTTGTAGACTTTGATTTTATCTAAGCTCGCCATCAGGTCCAGTGCAAGCGAGTCCTCTTTTGGAATTGTATATGTTGCTTTTTCCCCTGCAATATTGATATTTTCAATACTTGTTATTTCTTTGGTTTGTATAATCAGTTTAAGTATGCTATCTGCATATATTGCATCCATTTTTGGCGATAATTCACTATCAGGAATAAATCCGTTCTGAAGGCGTGGGCCTGCAAATATTTCTTCGGTAGCCAGGCCTTTTGCAGCAAGCTCATCATATGTATAAAAATCAACGCAAGGTTTAATGTATGTGCTTATTCTGTATAGTACTTCGGCCAGTATTGATTCAATATCACTGGTTTCTTTTAAAGAAGCGTTGAATGAAATCCATACCATTTTCTGTGCAAGAATGGTAATCTTTGGAAAAACCTCTGCAATTTTCTTTTTTGAATGGAGAAGATCACTTACCTGTTCTTTTATTTGAGTAGTAGTATCATCAAAATTTTTAGATTCGAAAATATTTGTTGGTGTGCGTTCAACAAGATCTATTATAACTTCATACATGCCCGCGATTCCAATCCTCCTGTTGTTAAATGGATTTATGTAGTAATACGGAATTACCCAGGCATTATTCACTTCTTTAACGCCGTCAATAATGATCTTCGAATAATCATTGAGTGTGGTTGCTTCATTTAACAATATATCGGAGGCGCTATAAAGTGCATTTTCCTCCAACGCCATTTTTCCATTTTTTTGCGTTAGTAAATTCTGTATAGGAATTTCAGTACGGTCATACAAATCGGTTAAAACATAACATAGGCTCTCCAATATGGTGATACCGGGATCATGCTCATTGTAATCCGTCCAGATATCACCAGAAAATTGTTGAAGCAAGGCAACCCCCTCATTGTATAATGCTTCAAAATCAGTATCCTGGTCGGCCGGGATCTTTGCTATTGTTACTGGTTCTGCCACGTTGCCTGATTAGCTGTTTTTTTATTCTCTACAGGTACATTACTTTCCGTTGTGCCGGTAACTATTTTTTCAATTAATTCATAAACCTCTTCAAAAGGTCTTTTGCCTAATGCTTTTAATAGTAAACGAAGCTCTTTTTCATTAAGTGAGATGGTATACTCCTTTGTATTCATTTTATTCGCAGATTAGCTTAGTAATATTATATTTGATTGGAGTTTTACTTCCAAAATTAATCCGGGTACGGATCTGAAGATCATAGCTTTTTATAGTTTTACTCCATAGCCACCTGAGTTCAATATTTTTGCAGATGCCTTTGTAACGTGCGGAATTTTGTACGATGCAGCTTTTAGATTTTCCATAGGTACATAACGCTATGGCATGAAGCAAGGCGTAATTGCCACTGGGGGATGGTCCGCTTGCTGACGCGACCACCTCAAAAGCATTAAGCCCGGTAAGGCCCGTCAGTATTGTTTTCCAGGTGCCATCAGCAAAAACATCAGGGTCGGGGTTCCCTGCTGTAAAGGTACCCACGCGAGCGGGAGCAGCTACAGTTCCGTTAACATACATGCTGTACAAAGATCCAACTGTTCCAATATTCGATTTTTTGAGTTGCAATATCGGATCATTTGTCATTGCCTGTGAAAATGTCATTCCTTTTTCAGGATCATTTTCTATTTTGGCAAATAAAGAAGGCGCAGGAGCATTTGTACCGGATGGCGTTGGTGGAATTATAGTTGGAATAGTATCATCCAGCTTATTGTACATCGAATCGATAAGGATGGAAAAATGCTTATCTGTCGGCATTGAACCACTTTTGAAAAATGATTTTAGTTTATCTCTGTTTGCTAATGTATTATTTGTGGTCATACGATATAAAAATTAGTTTGTAGTTTTTTTTCAGGAACAATTTCTCCTGGTTCTGTTTGGATAATAAAATCATTATCTATAGAAAGATTTCCAATTCCCACTGGTGTGGGCTCTGCATACATGGCCACACTAATTTCCGAAAGAAGATGTTGGCTGGCAGATGCAAAAACAGAATAGGGAGTGAGTGCATATAAAAAATCGCTGTCTTCATTGTCACCGTTTAAGTTATCAGTATCTGCATTTTTATCTTTCTTTGCGGCAGAGTCATATAAGTTGAAAGTCCCGTTAACCTCTGCAATCTTTATGATTGAAAAACCTGTTACAAATTCTACGTAAGATAATTGCTGTATAAAAGCGAGGATAGTTGATTTTTGTAATCCATTACCTATATCATATGCGATCTGGTTACCTGTTCTCCAGGGCGATAAGAAGGTGCAGATATCATCATTTAATTTTTTTAGTAAAAATGATTCATTCATGCTGAATTTCACCTGGCATTTTACGATCAATCGTTCATATACAGGATTACAAATATTTACCTGCGTATGAGCAGATGTAAACTGCTGAAGGTTATTTTTTATTTCTTCCAGTGCGGTAAACCCAAATACCGGTCCTGGCCTGGAATCCGTCATGACAAAATTTTCTCCCGGATTTATAAGTGGAATAACAACCATTTCTACATTACCGGGTCCGGAATAATTCGCCGTTGTTGATTGCGTATAATTTGAAATACATTTAGCTTTATATATCTGTGGAAAATTCTGTAAAGCAATACGCTCGTAATCCCATGGCAAAATGGCTCTGTTTTTATGGCGCAGAAGTTCACTTACTCTTGTGTAAAATCTATTTTGATCTTCGGCAACAATACCGCCGGTGGATGCAAAGGGTTGCTTAACAGATTTTATCTGGGGAATCGGATCAATAGTTTTGCTTATTACCGAGTCGGCTAGGGCAAGCAATCCCCGTTGTGCCGGGTTTGCCCCATTGTATTGAACTTCTATTGCCTGCGTAAATATTGCTGTAAGCTCGCCGAAAACAGTTAACTGCTCGGTAGCCTGAACGCGTATCCAGCAAATATTCCCTGGCATAACAGGATCCCCGCAAGAAATGTCGGCAGGTAAATCAAGTGTAACAATACCAGTAGATGTAAGCCCATTGGTTCCATCAGACAGGTCGGTACTTGGGACAAAATTTTTCCATTTACCAGCGGTAAGATAACTCCATGTTACATTTGGCAACCCACCATTTGTATCATCAACCGCTTTTTCCGGTAAATTAAATAAAATACTTACTGACTCGGGAGCATTTACATTCTGAAGTCCTATATATAGTGTACCCTGTGATGAATATTCCGGTAACAGGAAGCTATAGTCGGCCGTTTCTTCATCAGGTGATACGGAATATGTCGTAAAGGTATCGATGTGGTAAAATGGATTGTAGCTTTCGGTAGGTTTAGAGGAGGGAGAAAGATCTATATCATCTGCAGAAGTGTAATGCACTACAATACTTTTTGCCGAAGGTGTAAATGGTAAATTGGGTAACGGAAGTGGCTGTTTAACTATAGTTTTCAGGTCATCAAGTATATTTAAAGAATTGGCGGTAGTCTGCTCAATCTGATTTTTCGAATTCTCAAGTATTGTATTGGTAAGCGCGTTATTGAATAAATCCTTTCCAAATCCAAATTGTGGGGCAGTTAATTCGAACTTAATAAAACCTGCGGGAGTTGTATTCTGATTGTATACAATAGGTATGGGAAGAACAGCAGGGTTAATATTAACAGCACTCATTGATGGACTTAGCGGTTTCAAATTAAAAACAGAAGTGGGGCTAAGAACAGGAGGTGCCTGTATAGGTTGAGTAGGAGGAATAGCAGTTACCGCAAACAAATCGAATTCAGGATCGAAACCCGTTGGGGCCATCCATTTATAATCGGAAAGAAAAGAAGAAGTTAGCTGGAACGAACTGTTTGTTACCGGAGGCGTTGTTTTATAGGCCTGGTAATAAGTTGCAAAGTCCCCGGTTGATGGAAATTCCTGCCACTCAAGCGTAACATCCACTTCTTTCAGCGTTTTAATAAATAACTCATTGCTTCCTATCAAAAAATAATCCCCCTTTTGAGGTTGATAACCCAATGGAAAAAACGGTTTACTTGTATCGATTAACCCATAGCCATTATAAACAGATATGTTTCGGAATTCCTGTACATCGCAACCAATACTTATTTTGGTTATTTGACCGCCTTTTAAAAAGTTGTAAGCATAATAAGGATATGTATGTTGAACCATAAATTTTAACACCGGGAAAGGCGTTGTGAAATCTGCCCCGTGGATAACCTGGCTATATGCTACTATCGAAGGATCGTTGGAATTAAGAACAAGTGTGATGCTGATTTGTGCGATCCCTGATGCCGAGGAGAAAACAACACCGGTAACATTCACAGGAAACCAGTTTTTGGTTCCTGTAGCAGAAACCGAAAAAGCATTTGCCAAGGTTTGATTGAAAAAAGAAGCTGCCTGATCCGGGCTTACATTTGTAATTCCGGTGATTGCCTGCACAAGCGATTGAATCTGCGAACTGAAGCCATCAGCAAAATTAAGTGTTACAGTTACTGTACGTACACCTCCTGATAAAAAAAGTGCCTGGGAAGAAAACGCGAAACCAAGGTTAGTTTCCTGCATAGTCTGCCCGGTATCAGAAGATACCTGGTCTTCACCTAAAACCGGAAAGCCCGAAGGTATAGGGAGTGACTGAACGGCCTGGTATATGCCAGTTATGAGCGGAGCCTGTTCCTGTGGCCACGCAGGAGGAATTTCAGATGCAATGAATAAAGTACGCAGATCGGCAACCTGGATTTGATTAAGGCCTGTATCTTTTAATGCATTAAATACAACTGTATTTCCTGCTGCATCTTTGCCTGCGTCAAAAGCGGTCCCTTTATTTAAAATAATTCCATCGACTCCATTGTTTAATTGCATCACAAGAAATGTCCTGTCGGGAACAATACCCGCTTCTTTCAATTTCAACACATTTCTGTAATAAAAATCCAGGTGTTTTTGAGAAAGAAGATTTTGTTTTTGCTGGGCTTTTTTAAACAGGTTTAGAAAAGCAAGGATTAGACCCAGGTCGGGCTTTATATTGCTTTGCTTTTGAATTCTTTCAAATTCTCCTTTGGCCAGGGTTATTAAAATGGTAATATTACGAATAATGTTCCGGGCTATTTCAATAAGGGGAGCGTGGGTCTTATCTAAGAGTATTTCTTTGTCGGTTGTATCGCTGTAACCAACCAGGCTTTTTTCCGTTGGAGACATATAAGCATTTTGTTGCCAGTACTTCTCAGGAAAAATAGTAAGTATGGTTTCATCGAAATATACATATTTTGATGGATGAGAATATTTTTCATACAAATGTGCATAATCTCTTACTTCATTTAATATGGGCGATAAATTGTTTTGTACAATTTTGGTCAGGTTGTCTGAAAACAATTTGGGTAATACATCTTCAAAACTTAACCATTTATTACTTAAAACTAATAGATCCGAAATAACATCGAAGAGCAGGCGGATAGCATAGATCTTATCATCATAAGATATTTTTTCCTGCTGAAATGTGCTTGCAATAAGATTGATGTTTTTTTTGTATGGAGATAAACCTGTATTAGCAATTTCAGCCAATCGAAAAACAGCGTTGTTATTATAGAAACTCCAATTGCCATCTTTCACTAATTTTTCTGAAACCGACTTGTAATAGTTTAATAAAGGAGAGTAGTTACCAAGAAAAGAAATCATATCAATGGTATCCCTTCCGTCAATTTTTATATTAGCCGGATCCAGGGCCACAGGCATGCGCGTATCCTGTGATACGCCAGTATTGATATATGTCAGATTTCTGTCAGGCATTAATACATCAATTGTCAATCAGTGTTCCTTCAACCAGGTAAAACGGGAACACCATGTTGTTCCTGCTATTGGTAGTTCTTACCGTATATGTGAGATTAATCAGAACTAATCCGTTCATTGCTTTATCAGTATTGATATCAAGGTCATTTATGTCGATTCGTGGTTCGTATTTTAAAATAGCATTTGAGATCATATCACTCATATAAGTAGTCGTAGAAGTATCTATTGATTGAAATATGAATTCACGAAGATTACAACCAAAATCGGGAAGCATGATTCTTTCACCGCGTGAGGTATTTAGAAGAATATGAATACTCTGTTGAATATCAATTTCATCATGAACCATAGTAACTTCACCTGTTTCATTATCGAACTCAGGAGGAAACCCCCAACCTCTTCCTAAAAAATCATTGTTTAATGCCATCTTATTAACCTCCTATCATAACATTAGGACAACCAATTACAATTGAACCTCCATGTGCTGTACTATCTCCCATACGTGCAGCGGGCATTCCTGAAATCATCACTGTCGCGGAACCTTTTATAATAGTATCCGGCGGGCCTACACATACAAGCATGTCGCCAACCTTTGCTGCCGGCAATTTTCCTATCAAAACTGTTGGAGCACCGGGCCCTGTTATTGGACCGCCAACATGTGGAATGGGAACCGGCGCTGCAGGTGTTTGCATCGGGCACGTGTGCATATCTGTTAATCTTGCTGCTGCTGGCATTTTTAGTTTATTAATCAGTTAATCATTACCATAGCTCCTTTTACCGTTACTTCACCTGAAGCGGAAAATTCAGCTGCGGCGTTTCCTTTCATCGTCATTTGTGTTTGTGCTGAACCGCTTACCGATAATCCGGAAAGGCTCATGTCGCTTGTGGCTGTTGCGTTTATTTTTTGATTGGCATTAATTGTAATATCCGAGGCGCTTTGAATAGTGATACCTGAAGAAGACATTTCAATTTTATTTCCATGTTCGTCGGATAAAACAATTGATTTCGCGTCGTCGCTTAATACAATTGAATTATTGGCCGGAGTAGTAAGCGTAAGCGATTTTTTATCTTCATCAATTACTATTTTTACCTGGCTCTTTCCTACAATTGCCTTCGTTTCATTTTTTGCATCCGGGGTATAAGGAGCTGTTTTTGTACTGCTATATACAGAACCGAGCACTACAGGAAATCTTGGATCTTCATTCAGGAATCCTACAATAACTTCGTCTCCAACTTCAGGATAAAAGAAAGTTCCTGAGGTTGAAGTAGCATATAAATTTGCAAGCCGTGCCCAAACGGTTTTATTGTTTAATACCGGGATAGTAATCATAACTCTGAACTGGTTGTCGGGGTCAGAATCGATTTGTTGCACAACGGCGTTTTGTAAGCCCGAAATACCGGGAAGTACACCGGATGCCAAAGGGCTTACAATATTTTCTGTAGTTTCAGAAAACCAGGAAGTACTTAACCCGAGATCAACAGTTGTATACCAGTTGCCACCTTCAATGGAGTGCCATACAGATGAAACAATTGCATTGCCGTTGAAACGATCCCCAAGTCCAACCAACTCCACCATCTTTCCGGGAAGAGCCAATGCATTACCCTGGAATTTAATCTTTCCTTTTACCATCGAAAACCTCGATTTAAGGAGGCAGGCATTAGCCCAGTTTTGAATATCAGTTTGTTCAAGAGGGGAAGTGCTCTGGAGATAAAAAGAAGGAATTCCAATTACTTCTGCAAGTGATGAAGGACTGAAATTTCCCGGTTGTATTACTCCTGGATCTTCGGCGGTTGCCTGCAGTAATGCCTGGCTTTTCATGTCCCAGCTGCTGGCCTGAACGGATGGATATTGTGTTCGCGCGTCGGCTTCTATTTCAAAGCTCAGTATCGTATGTCCATATGTAAGACTTAGCACAGCATCCTGTGATGAATCGGGTTTTGCTATAGTAATTTTATCCTGATCGGTGGTAACGATCATACTGTTTACTTCTGCTCTTGAAACTATAAAATCCCAATCGGTACAATAGTATTGTATAAGCTCTTTATTTATGTAAGATGTACTTTCAATACTGCTTTGAAGTTTATGCTGTGCGATCACTTGTCCAATGATATCACTGTCGGTAGCATTTTCAAATGTTGCATTGTTTCGTCCGATTGTCATTTTTACCGCACTATCTTTACACTCTACTATCAGTACAGGTGATTTTCCCTGCCGTGCTTTCAGGCAGTGTTTTATTATAATACCGCTGAAAACGATTTCCTCATCTGAGTGATATCCTGCTTTTATGACAATCGGTGTACCAGGCGCAAAGTCTCCCGAATCGCTGATTGGAAAATTTTCGGTTGCAGGGTTGCCATCCAGTATAACTAATGTTGCGGAAGATACTTTATTAACGGCTTTTGTTACATCAATCGAAAGCACTTGGTAAGAAGTGTCGGCTTCTTTTCCGTTAATGAGGACGGAGGCTGTAACCAGGTCAGTAGTTTCAGTAACAGGTGAGGTACTCATTTTATTTTCGGATTGGTGGGAAAAATAATTTTGTACCAGGAAGAATATTACGGTAATGCGTTATATTATTGGCTTTCGCAACTTCCCTGTAATAATTAGCATCACCATAAGTTGCATAACAAAGGTTTGGTAAAGTATCGCCTCCTTTAAAAACAATAATATGTGTGAGGTCGGGAGATTGTTTATTTTCTGATAGAGCAAGCGTTTTTTCATCAATGTATCCCTGGAAGGAAACATTTGCCCTTGCCCGAAGAGGAGTGCCATCGGGTTTAAACAATGTATAGCTTACCTCCAGGCTTGTTAAGTGGCAGTTAAAAATAAGAGTGCCCCACGAAAGTTTCAGGTAGTTTGGGCTATGTATCTCCCCATTGAAATTATAGGCAGCGGTTTTAAAATTTGCTATATCTTTTGTAATGTTCCCACTGCTACCGGTTATTATACCGGTTGCATCAAAAAGCAGTTCCATCGTAACGGTTTCAGGCGACATTTTTTCGAGTTTGGTACTGGCACCTGCAGTTCCAAACGCCTGATCGGTATTGTAGGTTACAGAATAATTGTGACTGTATTTTTCGGGATTAACTGTTACTACAAACGGGTCACCTGCTTTTTGTGAAAAGCCATTATCTTTAAAAGGATAGATGGTCAGTTTTTTTAAGTTTGCAGGTGTGGGCATTTAACGTTCTTTTTCTCTGTTGATTTTTTCTATGATCTGTTCTGTGCAGGAGTTGATTATTTCTTTCTTTAATTTTTCCAATTCTCTTTTTGAGAGTGGATTTTTATGCTGACCAGTATCGGGAAACATTTTTTCGACGATAGTGGTTTTTATTATAAGTTCCCTGATCTCTATTGGCATCTTTAATTTTTTCGAATGGTTCTGAAATAATTGTAAGCAAACTCGATCGATTCTATAACAACCTCGCCTTCCTGCGATTTAAAATCTGATACACTCCATTTTACCGGCCAGGCATTAATAAAATTCCAGATCATCAATGGCTGAGCATTAGCATCCATTAACATTACATTAATAGTTTTTGGTGCTATTGGTTGTGAGAGATCAGATCCAACCGTATTTGCACACCAGGTTGCCAACTGCGAATCAGGAGTTACAAGCCCGCGCTTTACAATCAGGTTACCATATTTTGCCCCGCTGGGTAATTTATATTTAAACCTGTTTTCTCCTCCTTCCGTAATTTCCTCTACTCCCATTTCTGATGTAATTCCTGAAACTTCCTGGAATGCATAGTCAATAGCAGTAGTTACTCCGGCAAACGATAATTTAAAATAAAAACCAACAGGAGGATAATAAACTCCCATGTGTTATTATTTATTTGCAATTACTAGTCCTTCGTGGGTGAACTCAATTGTTTCAACTGCAACTTCATTCCCATCAGATTTAAGATCGGTACCAACTACCTTTGATGGCCATGCATTTTGCAAAGTCCAGGTCATAGTCGGATTTCCCGATTCATCCAATAATTTGATGATAACAGTGATACGCTTAATCGTATTCATTTTAATAGCAGAATACCATGTCCAGAAATTATTATCGTGAACAAAAACTCCTTTTTTAAGGGTAATGTTTCCGAACTTTGCAATTCCGG
>DASWXS010000074.1:0-9219 GCA_036405375.1 Bacteroidia bacterium | reverse complement strand
AGTATCGTTGTATGAATAGGTGAGTACAGAATTATTATAAGTGATGCTGTCGATATTCATTTGCAAAAGATCGAGACACAAATAGTTCAGTCCGTTTATTTTCGGAGTGAATTTTACAAATGTATTCCCTGAAATAGTTTGCCCTGCAAAATCAGTAATTTGAAGCGAAACAGTATAATTAAGAATATCTGCAGTATCACTCCTGAGATTTTCAGGAGCAGTTTGTACAGAAATGCCAGGTAAATGTTGTTTCAGCAACTGGCAATTGGATGGTAGTTGTGCCATAGCCCAGCTACACATCAGGAGAGTTACAAATAGAATCTTTTTCATTTTTATCAGGTACAAATGAGCTAACTAATATAGCTCAAAATCGCCAGAGTAAAAAACACAGAATGCCGTCAGGAAGCAATTTAAATATAAAAAGCGAAGCCACTAAGACACAGATGTCACGGATTCCACAGAGCTATACTTGTTTGTGAACTTCTCTTTGAGAGTTAAATTCCGCAAATAGATCATTAAAATTGGTCTGAAAATTCAGTGTAATTATCTGCGTCATCTGTGCCTGTTTTTGAACATAGACACTACCGAACTGCGATCTGTTATTTTTTATTGATGATAAATTCCACCCTCCTGTTTTGCTGGCGTCCCACTTCTGTATCATTTGCTGCAACCGGCATTATACTTCCGTAGCCAATATATTCTATGCGTTCCGAATCAATACCTTTTGACACCAGGTAATCTGCAACTGCTTTTGCGCATGCTGTTGAAAGTATTTTGTTCTGACTTTCGTTTCCCGTATTATCGGTATGACCACTGATTTCAATTGTGGTGGCGGAATCTTCCTTTAAGAACTTCGCCAGCTTATCCAGTTCAGGGAAAGATGGTGTTAAAAGCTCGCTTTTGTTTTTTGCAAAGAAAATATTTTGGAGCGTGATGGTCTCACCTAATTTGGGAGAGAATTCCTTGGGAACGAACTCTTCTGTATTTGCTACTACAATAAGCTCCTCGTCTTTTTTTACAGGAGTTACAGTTACGTCATCTATGTAATAATGACAATTGCCTTTGTATTTTGGTTTGTCATAATTGAAATAACCTAAAATAAGAGCCGCTTCTCCACCTTCGGCTGTATACACCGCGGAAAGCTTTGTCCACGATCGTTTATTCCGGTACTTACGTGGATTTGGGAAATCAACACTGGGTTTGATAGCGATACCTTTTTCGCTCATACCCATTTGTTGTTTCTTGGTAAATAGGATCCCAAATTCTGTTACGCTGCTTAATGATAGTTCGGCTTTGCAGATGTAAAACTCAACCAGGTATTCACGTCCTTTTTCGAGTGAATCGCTAAGTTTTGTTTCCAGGTACTCCATAAAATTTTTGCGAATACAAATACCTGCATAAGCCTTTCCGGAATGTGGTTTTTGCTTGCCGAAAATGTTACGGGGCGCACCAGCATGTCTTCCGGCATCTGTATGGTAATAGTCTGAAGCGGTAAGCGTTGGGCTAAGCCAGTTTTTTGTACAGGTAACGGGATTGCTTTTTTTTGTTGGAAGTCTACGTACAATTTCAAAACCGGGATCAGGAACGAGATTTTGCGCTATGCCAGAAAAGAACCCAAGAACCTGGCATGTGAAAAACAGCATTAAATATTTCTTCATATACATCCTATAATGAAAATTTCCATGAAGGTTACAACAGATTTGAATTCATTATTGCATTCGCTTTTGCTGCTCACTTATTTTAATTGTTTTTTCGAGCCGTGATTGCTGTGTAGCTTCCTGTTTAGCACTCATAATCCAGTGGATCATCACTTTTTTATAGGATGGTGCCTGGGCTGTAAAAAAGTTCCAGGCGATCTTGTTTTTTTTGAATTGCTTTTCATAATTCACAGCAAGTGGCACAGGCTCTTTTTCGTGCGAATATACTTTGGTCCTGTTTTCTGTTTTAAAACTGAATGCTTTTTTACCTTCAGGCGTCATGAGCCCTGCTTTTGTGAGCTCTTCCATTTTTTTGATGTTGATAGCACTCCATATGCTTGCAGGTTTTCGCGGAGTAAAACGAATACTGTAACTTTCCTTATCAATTGATTTACGTATACCATCTATCCATCCAAAGCAAAGTGCCTGGTCAACAGATTCTGACCATGTCATAGAAGGTCTGCCACTACCCACTTTATAAAAACCAACCACCAGCTCTGTTTTGGTTTTGTGGTTTTTTTCTAACCACTTCCTGAATTTGTCGGAACTTGCAAAGAATGTAGGATTCATTTCAGTAGTTTAATAGATCATAGTGGTTGAATATGATGCAGGCGAAAATTTCAATTCCAGATTTCGTTCATTTCTGTTAATATGATCGGCTTTCCTTCAGTTACAACAATAGTATGCTCGTGCTGAGCCATAAACCCGCCTTTATTTCCAACCATTGTCCAACCGTCATTAAGTGTTTCCGCATAGGTTGAAGTTGTGGATATAAATGTTTCAATAGCAACAACAGAATTCTTTTTAAATCTAGCCAGGTTAAAACGATCTTTGAAGTTTGGGATTTCTGATGGTTCTTCGTGCAGACTTCTTCCCACGCCATGCCCTGTTAGGTTCTTAATTACTTCGTAACCACGCTTCTTTGCTTCTGTTTCAATCAGATGTCCTACATCAGAAATGCGAACGCCACCTTTAATCGTGTAAATTGCTTTTTGAAGAATTTGTTTAGATGCATCCACCAATTTCTGGTGCCCGTTCTTGTCTTCACCCAACACAAATGAAGCTCCATTGTCTGACCAAAATCCGTTCAATTCAGCTGAAACATCTATATTCACCAGGTCGCCCTCTTTTAAAATCCGTTTTGAAGAGGGAATTCCATGGCAAAATTCATTATCAACACTGATACAGGTCCAGCCGGGAAATTTATAAGTCATGTATGGAGCAGAGTTTGCACCGAGGTCTTTTAAAATACCTGCACCAAAGTCGTCCAGTTGTTTGGTAGACATCCCGGGCTGTGCATGGTTCCGCATTGCCTTTAATGTATAGGCAACAGCTTCACTTGCTTTTTGCATCCCGATCAGTTCAGCTTCGTTTGTTATCGACATAAGATTTTTATTAAAGGAGTTTAATTATCATCAGGCCAGTTTGTAAATGAATTCCTCTATTTCGGCTTGCCTTGCATTGGCAAAACCAGTGTCTTTACCAATTCTCACAAAACCACATTTCTCCAGAACTTTTTGGGATCCAAAATTGTCAAATGCTACCCGGCCCGAAATGGGTCTTGTAGTTTCAATAGCGAGGAAATTTTTAAGTGCCGTTGTTGCGATGCCTTTGCCCCAAAATTTTTTATCGATCCAATAAGTAATTTCTGCATTTCCTTCTATTTCGAATTTCGCAATGCTTCCAACAATAATGTTGTCGACCAGTATTGTCCGCATATTTATAGTCGGGTCGGCCAGGAATTTTGAATACTTGTTTAAATACGCTTCTCTATCTGAAGGATCTTTGGACGTGAAAGCAGCAAGGTAATTTGCTTCTGTGTCAAGCTGAAATTCAAAGAAGATCTTTAAATCTTCAATTGTTGACCGTTGCAGTATGAGTTCATTGTATTTTTGCATTCTTCACACGGATAATTTTTTTGCTTTTGCGCAAAGTAGTTGTTAGCGTTTCTTTTTTCGTAGTGGAATTCTCTTCTGTGATTTCTTCCTGTGACACACGCATTTTGGCAATCCGTTTTACCCGTTGTCTTGCAATTTCGCAATATTCGTGGCTTATGTCAACACCTATATATTGCCGGTCCATTTCACAGGCTACCCGGGCTGTTGTGCCGCTGCCGCTCATTGGATCAAACACCAGGTCACCTTTATTTGTCCATGATTTTATGTGGTCTCTTACCAGTTCACAAGGAAAAGGTGCAGGATGTCCTTTGGCTTCCTGGTCTTCCTGTTTTTTACCAACAACATATTCCCAGATGTTTCCTTTTATTTTTTTGTCTTTAACAGGTTTCGCCAGCTTTTCCCTGGTTTGTTCGTTTTTGGAATAATTTTTATACGTAGTTCCGTTAAGCTCCAATCCTGCGTGCATACAGTCGACCATTATCGGGTGGTGAGTTTTTACAACACCTTTACTGAATACAAACATATACTCAAACTCATTGTTGTAACGCTTGCGATAAATTTGCGGAATTGGATTTTTCTTACGAAAGATCATGGTATCGTGTAAGTTGAAACCTGCCTCTCTAAAATACAGTGCCTGTTTAAAGCTGGTTCCAGTTTCACTTGCATCAATGGTTGCATCGGCAACCACCCAAACTACAACGCCGCCCGGTTTCGTAATACGATAAAGTTCTTTAACGATATCCTCAAAGGGAAACACATAGCCTTTGTAGTTCCTCAGACCGTCGTAAGGTGGTGAGGTAACGGTAAGGTCAACTACATCGTTGTCAAACTTACGCATTACTTGTACGCAATTGCCTTCTATTATTTTGTTTATGAAATTTTGCATGTTAGGTGATCGCAAATAATCCGCTGTCTTTGATTGAACTTATTGTCTTGGTTTTATTATCTATTTTATGAACTTTGATCAGTTCAGTTAATGCTTCCGTGTGGCTCATTTGCATAATTTTTTGCTGTTGTTTATTCAAAAAAGCCAAGTCTTCACTTTTTGCAATTTCAACTGCTTCTGTCGCAGCTTGTTTTTCAGTTTCCCACAATCCTTGAATTTCTTTAGAAAATTCAAACATAGTTTTGTTAACCGAAGCCCAATAATTAACAGCACTTTTGGAATGGTTCAGTGTTGGCACTATGGCAAAAATATCACTGATTAATTTTTGAGATGCAGCTTGTCCTGCTTTTTCTAAAAAGCATAATATCAATGACAAATGTGAATAGGTGAAAATGCAAACATTGCGTGAAGTTGCCTGGTGATATATTTGACTTGAGCTCGCAGGTAATTGATAGATAGGGCAAACAACCATGGCATTTAACTTATCTTTTTTCCAGGAATCCATTGCCGAAATTTTAAAGTCTTTCTGATTTTTTGCTGTCCTGCTTAAGCGAAAAGCTTTTGCGTCTGCAACAAAACTACAGTTCTCGCCTACAACTTCAACATCTGCGGCATCACCTCTTTCTTTCAATACAGAGCTGTCATAACCTATGGCTTTAAATGCCAGCGACAAAAGCAGGTCTGTGTATTTGGAATACAACTTTTCTTCGCTGCTATCGTGCCTGTATGCTTCAGGGATGCTTCCACATAACCTTAAATGGTCAACCAGAGCCGGGATTCCGAATTTATTTAATTCAGAACCGACTGCTGCTTCTAAACGCTCATAATCATCACCGAAATTTCCGCTAATTTTTTTGATTTCGTTGACCCAATATGTCCGTCTTTGTATTGCCTGATCAGAGATTATCCTTGCCATTAAAAAATGTGTATGCAAACATTCAAATTTACACAAATTAAACCCGATTTTATTTTGAAACCGGGCAAAGTTGTCAACGGGTTATTGCCATTACCAGGGTATATGGCATTGGGTTTATCAATATTAAGGCCGGGACACGAATGGATTATTCTATTTGTTTTTAACGGCTTTTGCGCGAAAAACTTGCTCAAAAGCCACAGGATTCTATTTTTATTAGTATACTTAATTAAATTGCACTCAACAGATCAGCAATAACCGGTTCTCCCCGGTTTTTTCCTTTGGTGCGCGGTGAATGCATGGAAGGACTTTACTTCCAGGATGATCAACTGCCAGGCGCCATATGTGGACCAGGCCCAGACTGATTGGGCTTGCATCGGGTTTAGCCTGGTAGTGAAGATCAAAAAAATGTTCACTTAAAAATGATTCAAATTCTTCATCCGGTCCATGAAATAGCTTTTTGAGTTCATTACGTATTTCGGGAACAAGTACTTTTTGCTCGGCTTGTGAATTAGGAATTATTTCACTCGACTCACCATGGTAAGTGCAAAGAAAGGTATCGGTCGGAACAGGAGAGCGATCTACATGAAATGAATAAACATCAGTGGGAAAAAACGGGTAGGAATTATCTCGTTCGTAGTATTTGATCAAGTTGAGGACAGGAGATGCACCATGTTCTTTCAGCATCTTCAAATCATTTAAAAGAACTTCTCGGGCAAGCAACCCTTGTTCACTCAATTGTAACTCAAAAAGATCTTCCTCGGCAATAACTGTTATATTATCCTTTAATTTTAATTTTTTTACTATCTCAGAAAAATCACCTTCTGGTTTACGATTCCAGCAAATGGCATTCATTTCACCATGAAAAGGCGTAGAAACCAGGTCTTGAAAATTTAAGACGAAGTGAATTTGATTTTCGGTGTGAGACAGGTTTTTCATAGTTAATTCTGAATACGTTTTGCTGTCACCAGTCCAACGACAAAAAGTACTAAAGAAGCAAGTACTAGTAAAGGACCAAGCAACATAAGTAGCAGTCCTCCTTCTCCTGATGCAAGTGACGTGGTGTCGGGTGCCATAGGCTCTACCAGCAGGAGTATCAACCTATAAAGATTTAAGGAAAATAGTATGCTAAGGCTCGCAATGCTAAAATGGATGATGATAATTATCTTATTCGCAATTTTTCCCCTCTTAAATAATCCGTGATATATTAACCCGGTCAATAAAGAAATAATAGAAGCTGTTAGAAAGTAGGGTCGGTTAAAGTTTTTTTCTACCATCATGCCTGTTTCAAGGAATTTTAGTGAAAGAACTGGTTCTGCTTTTGTTGCTAACATCCCAAAAGCAAGCAAACCAATTGTGAGTATGTAAAAAAGATAAAACGGATAGAATTTCATGATTGGTTTAAATTTTTATTCCGATTACACAAACATCATCAACTTGTTCTAGTTCGCCTTTCCAGTCTTCAAACTTTTGATTAATGATGCCTGCTTGTTCTTGCATAGTTTTCTCATTAATCGAAACAAGTAGTTGTTCAAACTGTTTATATTTGAATTTTTTACCCTGTGGCCCTCCAAATTGATCAGCCAGGCCGTCAGTGAAAAGGTAAAAAGTTGTATTTGGCCTGTATTCATTTTCCCAGGTTGAAAAGGGTTTTGGATTATCAGTTTTCCCAATAGGCTGTTTGTCTGCCTTGATTTCTTTTAATTCATTGTCTTGAATGTACCAAAGTGGGTTATTTGCCCCACTCCAGAATATTTTTTGATTTTGTTTATCGATGCATAATAATGAAACATCCATTCCATCCTTAACGTCAGTATTACTTTTTGCAAAAGTCTCGACTACCAATTCTCTTGTTTTATCAAGTATTTTCCCAGTGTTTGTTAAACCGAATTCTTTTACTGTTCTGTTAAGTGCGTTGCTACAAACAACTGAAACCATGGCGCCCGGAACGCCATGTCCTGTACTGTCGGCAGCTGCAATAAAGAACAAATCATTTATCTTTTCAGCCCAGTAGAAATCGCCCGCAACAATATCCTTTGGTTGGTAATAAATAAAATTGTTTGTCAAATGAGAGTTTATAAATTCCTGTGGAGGTAAAATTGCCTCTTGAAGCCTTTTAGCATAGCTAATAGAATCAATAATTTCCTTTTGCTTTTCTTCAACAAGATGTTTTTGTTCTTCAACAACGAATTTTTGCTTATTAATTTCTTTCCTGAGCTTTCTTTGTCTAAGAAATGCAAAGAATGAAATTATCATAGTAACTGCGACTAAAGTTATTATGAAGTACAAATGTCTTTTTTTCCTTACTTCAGCATCTTTTTCAAGCGCTAATACCTTGAGATTGCTTTCTTGTTCGATTTGTTTTTGTAAAGCCTGCGTTGTTTTTAAAATTGCATTTTCGTAATCTTTATCCCATCTCAGTGCTTTGTAGTATGAATTGTAATATAATTTTTTTGTTGGTAATTCTTCATTGAACTTATAAAAACGTTCATCGTTCATTTCTGTTACGGGAATATCAATATTAATGACTTGTCCCCGTTTTTTATCCTCTGGTATACCACGCAGATCTACAAGAAACCTATATACAATTTTTGTTGGTTTGTCTTTTGGGAAATAGTCTAAGTCAATTGAATATGTATCGTCATATGTTAGCACTCCAATGAAACGCCCATTTTCATCAGGACTTCCCATCCCAGTAAGAGTTTTATCTGAATTTTTTGTAAGCTTTTCGAACCCAAACCAATAATCATCAATGTTAGCATCTTTTTTTTCGAAAACGAGCTTACCAGTCAAAATACAAATAGATTTGTCTTTTAATGCATAGTTAGTGTTTCCTTTGGCACTGTCTAACGAGCCTATTAACTCTATTTTGTCGCTAATTATGCATTCACTATTGTATATAACAGGCAGCGCAGTTTTTGAGTGAATAATTTTAATGTCTACTTTTTCCCCAATTTTTATTTGGTTTTTTTCAAAATCGATTTCAAAGAAAGTACTAGTTAAATTAACTATTGCTCTTGAGTTATTAATACGCACTTCAGTAACCCCGAAATCCACTCCGTCTGAATTAAATGGGTTAAGAACAATTAGATTTCGACCATAATTTGTTCCGCTTAAAAAAAGTGTATCCTGATCTTTTTGTGAATACCCAACAAAACTGATTAACAGATTAAGTATAAGGAAACTTATTTTATTTGTAAATTTAGATGTCATATTTTAATCAATTGTCTCTTCATGTCGTTTGATGCATTGCAGCTAAGGTTCTGCCTGTAAGTGCAGGCGACGTTATCAAATATAATAATTTTTCACCGCTGTTTTTCTTTTCGTTATTTCGACTGTTTTGTCAATTTTAATTTTATGTCATCATAAATTAGTCCAATAAGGAGTAATAAAGCAGCAATTACTAGAACATATAATTTGATGGTTGAATAGAAAACGCCACCAATAATGCCGCCTAAGAAGAAAAAACTAATAATTGTCAACCGTAATTTTATAGACGAGCGGAGTTTCTCTTTCTGCTCTTTTAATTTGTAGAAAAAGAGTTGGGATAATTCAATCCCTAAATCTGTAAAAAGCCCTGTTAAGTGTGTTGTGCGAACTGCTGCATTCGAAATTGTTGTTACCAACGAATTTTGCAAACCCATTGCAAATAGCAATGAATAAGCTAAAATAGTTGGATGCTTTTCAATTAACTGTTGCCCGAATAGTGCGACTGAAAGTAGTATCAAGCTTTCAATAATAATTGGAATTCTATAGATCAGCCTGTCATTTACTTTTGATACGAGCTCAATAGAAAAATTGGAGAAGAAAGAACCTAAAAAGAAG
>DASWXS010000073.1:0-10385 GCA_036405375.1 Bacteroidia bacterium | reverse complement strand
GCTACGCCCGAACTGACATTTAAAGGGAAGAGATATTCGGAAAATTAATTATTGATCACAATCTTACCGCTTACTTTTTTACCATCAGCATTTATCAATTGGTAAAAATAAATTCCATTTGTTAAGCCTGCTGTGCTCACTTCATTTACCGGTTGACTTTGCAACATTCTGTCTGCTACTTTCGCTCCCGACACATTGTACAGAGTAAAATGAAGTTGCTTGTAAGATGCATCGTTTAATTGTATTTTAAAGCTGCCTCCATTTGCAGGATTAGGATAAACAACCGCATTCAATTGAGTTTTAGTGTTATTCTTAATACCTACAAATTGCTGGATAGGAGTTACAACAGTATTGGTAATAACCGGCTCATTAAAATCGAAATAGATATCGGCAGTATTCTCAATTTGTTGTCCGAAACTTAAATTGTTGTTGGTTCTGATCCTGTAATGGAAATAACCATGACTCAATGTTTCGTTCCTGTTACTATCAACCAGCAGGATATTATCAAAACGCACCTGTAGCACCCTGTTTGGCTGTATACTCACAGAGTAATGATGACTGGCAGAAAGAACTTCGAGTGTATTTATGTTTAACAGATCAGAAATAGTATCATTTACCACAATAGTAAACGCAGTATCCGTTCCTGTATTCTGGAAATGTACTGTGTAATAAAGATCTGTATCAGTAGTATCAATACCACCTGTTGCATCCAGGTTATCTGCATACACTTCCTTCATGTTTGGATCATAACTACCAACAATAATACTGCTGCACGCAGATGTATTATCGCTTACATAATTGTCGCCAACAATTGGTTCAATCCAAACAGAATCATGAAGAACAGTTCCTAAAGCTCCTCCGTTCTGAATAGTTGGAACTACAGAGCTGATGCTGATGTATCCATATTGACCATGTGCCACTGTTCCAAGATCCCACTCAAGCGTATTACCACTAATGTTTGTTGGAGGAGGTGTAGCGCCCGTGTATGTCAACAAGTCATCTAAGTGCATTTTCACGGTTGCAGCTACAGGAGTGCTTCCCGGATTGTGCCAATTGATAGAGTTGTATTTTGTAAAACCTGGGCGAGGAGTGCCGCAGTATGAAGTAACGTGCAGATCCTGGCCGCTTACAGGAGTATATCCCAAATTAATATTTTGCAGTGTGTCACAGTTTCCGTTCAATGTGATCACATTGTTGGAACAATTGAAGGTCATGTTTGTGTAATTGTAATAATACGAGTTATGAAGGTTGAGCGTGTAAGTTCCTGCTACCTGTGGAAGATACATAGTATACGTGTTAGATTGATTCCAAACATAACCCCATCCTACATTCTGACCCAATGAATTAGTTGCAGTGATTGATATTGGATTTACATTATCCTCTCCCATATCTAAAATACAGTTGCCATTGAGGTCAGCATATACTGCACCCGTTACGATAGAATAATTGTTATTACCTATCCAATACTGTCCAACACCTGTACAGCCATTCGCATCAGTTACTGTACAAGTATAAATTCCTGACGGCTGGTTGGTGATTATCGGAGTTGTTTGTCCGCCCGGGCTCCAGCTGTAATTGTAAGGAGGGGCTCCAAAATTTGCTGTAGCATCCAAACTATTTATTCCACAGTTATAATAATCATAATCGTAGTTTAGATAGATCGTTGCCTGGGTACCTATCGTAGTAACACCTGTTGCCACACAACCTGCATTATCTGTAACTACACACGTATATGTGCCTGCTGCAAGATTATTTTGAGTCTGGTTGGTTGAACCATTGCTCCATAAGTAAGTATATGGAGGAGTACCGCTTGTTGCGCCTACATATGAACCTCCGTTGTTTGAATTGCAGGTAGCATTTACACTAGTAATACTGATATATAGCCCGGTTGCCTGAACTATATGTGTAATGGTTGATTGGCATCCGTTCGCATCCTGGCATAAGATAGTATAAGAGCCTGCAGCTAAATTGTTGTATGTGGTATTACCCGACAAAGCACTTCCATTAATAGAAAACTGATATGGAGCGGTTGCGTTACTTGCATTTACAGTTAGTAAACCGTTGGCATTTCCACAATTTGCAGGATTTGAAGTAGCTATTATATTGGGAGCACTATAATTGGCAATGGTAACCGATGAAGTAAAAGAGCAAACCGTATCAGAAACAGTTACCTGGTAATTTCCTGCCGGGACATTGGCGATACTTTGAGTTGTATAGTTACCCGGTTGCCACATAAAAGTTACTGGTCCTTGTGCACCAGTTGTTGTGGCTGTTGCAGATCCTACCGATTGCCCGCAGGTATCAGGCACTGATGAGGTTGTTACATTGAGTGTTCCTCCTGTATTGATTACTCCAAATCCGGTACTTGCACAGCCATTTGCATCTACAACAGTACACGTATAAGTACCAGGGCAAAGGCCGAACATATTCGCTACGGTTGAGCCGTTATTCCACATATATACATAGCCTGGTGTTCCTCCTGATACAACAGCTGAAGCACTTCCATCACATGAATTACATGTGGTAGGATTGGTTGTTGTAACCAAAACGGCCATCTGGGTAGGTTGCATTATAGTTACTGATACACTTGCCGTACATCCATTGGCATCTGTTACTACAAGCGTATACGTTCCGGCCGGAGCATTGGTAAGATTTGGCATAGTACTCATGGAACCACCATTCCAGGTATAGGTGTAAGGAGCAGTTCCGCCACTTACAGTTGCATAAATAGATCCGTCGGTTCCACCTGCACATGAAACATGGGTTACACTGGTTGAAATAGTAATAGGCGAAGGTCCGGAAATCGCTATACCATTTACTCCAACACAGCCGTTGGCATCAGTAGCCGTAATAGTATAAGCACCTGCACACAAATTAGTGGCAACAGACGTAGTACTTACTGCTGGTGACCATGTGTAATTATAGGGCTGAGTTCCGCCAACAACACTAGTAGCAATAGAACCATTGCACATACCATTACAGTATATGTTCTGACCAGAAACCATAACGTTTAGAGATATACCGGGATTAATGGTAACTACCGCTGTAGTGGTGCTCATGTCATTCTGATCGGTTACAGTACAGGTATAACTTCCTGCAGTTGCATTAAAAAGTGTGTCGTTTGTTTGAACGGGGGCTGAGTTCCAGGTATAGGTAAACGGGCCGGTACCACCGCTTACGGTTACATATGCCTGCCCATCATTGCCACCCAAACAGGTAACATGCTTTACAACTGTTGGGGTAACTGTGTGCCCGCTTGCAAATACTGCAGAGGAGAGCAGAATAAGTGCAATAAATAAGGAGTAGGTTTTTTTCATGTGGGGTATGTTTTGAATATCTAATATACTATTTTTTAGGGAAATAAAAAACCCGGTTGAGTAAACCGGGTTTTTGAGTTAGTAACTGGCAGATTATTTTGATTAACTCCCCAATAGCTCTGCAACTTTATCTTCTAATGCCGGACCGCGTAGTCCTTTGGCAATAATATTCCCGTCTTTTCCAACCAAAATGGTAAATGGAATGGATGTAATGTTGAACTGGGAGCACACAGACGAATTCCACCCGCCAAGGTCTGAAACATGTGTCCAGGTTAAACCATCTTTTTCAATAGCTTTCACCCATTTACTTTCCTCTTCATCAAGAGAAACGCTATAGATCTCAAATCCTTTTTTCTTGAACTTGTTGTACAGCTTCACAACATTTGGATTCTCTTTTCTGCATGGACCACACCAGCTTGCCCAGAAATCAACCAATACCAATTTACCTTTTAATGAAGAAAGTGCGATTTCTTTTCCTTCAGGATTTTTTAGTTTGATGTCAGGCATTGCACCGCCATTAGGCAACTTTTTGTCCTGCTCCGCTGATAACTCAAATTGTTTTTTGTACTGTTCAATGCTTGTTTTGAGCTGTTGTGTATAAAATGAATTCGGGTGTTTTTCATTTAAAGCTGCAAGCACTTTTTCGTAAAGGGGTAAATTGGTTTCTATATTAATGTTGTTGAATGCACTGAAATTAGCAATGGTGCCTGGGAAAGCCTCTACTTTTTTGATAAGAGCAGCGGACGTTTTTTCGAAGATAGCATTGAATTTAGCTTCAGCTTCTGCGTTCATAGCGTCAGCTATTGATGAATCCATTCGGGTAGTGCTCATAGTAGCCTGCATTGCCATTTGCAATGAATCGTATTTAGCGCTTGCCTTAAATAATTCGTCATTGATCTCAATAAAATGTTTGGTATCAGGCGATCCTTCAACCTTATATCCTTTTCCAAGGTTTTGCATGTCGCCGGTAAAAACAATCTTTTGAGTAGAGTCAGCAACCAATACCGCGAAGTTTGCTTCACTCGTTTTTAAGCGGAAGAAATCGAGCGCAGTAGGTTTTATATTGGTGAACTCAAAATTCCCTTTTTCATCAACTTTTGCCGAATCAATAAACACATAACCACTTTGCGACATCTGTTCGAGAATAAGCGTTTCACCTTTTGAATTGCTAAGTGTTCCTTTTAATTCAAACCCGTTCGATTTTTGAGAGCCACCACAGGAAGCGAGCGTTAATACAACTACTAAAACTGCTACTACTTTTAAAATGTTTTTTTTCATCATTACAATTTTCAATTTTACTTTTTCAATACATCAGGCTTTATCCAATGTTTCTTTAACCAGTTTACTTGCGAGCTTCGGATCTGCTTTCCCGCCTGATAGTTTCATTACCTCGCCCATGAACATGCCTACTAGCGCGACTTTCCCGCCTTTGTATTCTGCAACTTTTGCCGGGTTACTGGCAATTACCTGGTTCACAAAATCCTGCAGCGCGTCCGAATTACTTTCCTGGATCACATTCAAATCAGTTGCGATCTGCAATGGGGTTTTATCAGTCTGCGTAACCATTTCCGGGAATACTTTTTGAGAGGCAACGGCATTACTGATTTTGCCTTCATCAATTATTGCAATAAGCTCAGCAATACGTTCCGGCTTTAAAGGGAAACGATCAATAGTAAGTGCATTTTCGTTGAGGTAACTTTTTATACTTCCCATCATCCAGTTTGCAGCCGCCTTGAAATTTTTTGTTTTGGTAACAAGCTCCGAAAAATATAATGCTATCGCTTTTGTATCGGTAAGATTAGCTGCATCATAATCAGACAACTTAAGGTCGTTCACAAAACGATTGTATAATTCATTCGGTAATTCCGGTAACAGAGCTTTTATTGCTGCAATGTAATCCGGTGTTACAAATACAGGTTGAAGATCAGGCTCTGGGAAATAACGGTAATCGTTGGCGCTCTCTTTACTACGTAGGCTGAAAGTAGCGCCATTAACCGCGTCAAAACTTCTTGTTTCTACAGGAATTTCTTTACCTGCTTCAATATCATCGATCTGGCGTTTGATCTCAAATTCTATAGCACGCTGTACGTTACGAATGGAGTTCATGTTTTTTACCTCCACTTTTTTTCCGAATTGTTTTGAACCTTTCAGCATTACAGATACGTTGGCATCGCAACGCATAGATCCTTCTTCCATATTGCCGTCGCAGATATCCAGGTAACGAACAAGTTTACGAACTTCTGTAAGATAAGCATATGCTTCTTCTGAAGTTTTAATATCCGGTTCCGAAACGATCTCCAATAAAGGAACTCCGGCACGGTTCAAATCTATCAAACTATCAAACGGATCCTGGTCATGCATACTTTTACCTGCATCCTCTTCCATGTGAATCCGGGTAAGATGAATGTTTTTTGGTTCTTCACCTTTTAATTTGATGCTAATATGTCCGCCAGTGCAGATAGGTGTTTTATCCTGTGTGATCTGGTATCCTTTGGGAAGATCGGCGTAGAAATAATTTTTACGCGCGAATTGATTTTCGTGAGTAATGTTGGCATTTACAGCTAAACCAAGTTTAACTGCAAATTCAATTGCACGCTTGTTCACACGCGGTAAAGTTCCGGGGTGACCAAGATTTACCACGCTGATGTTTGTATTGGGAAGCGCACCATATTCGTTAATGTCGTTGGCATACATCTTACTTTTTGTAAGTAACTGAATGTGTACCTCCAATCCAATAACTGCTTCGTATTTTTCGTAAACCGACATTGTATCTTTTAAGCAAAATTTAAAGCGTTAAAGATACAAATTTCGGGGGATTTTGGGACTGCCGGGCTATTTAGTTCTCAGGATAATCCTTTTTATGGTTTGCATTACCACCGTAGATATCGTCGATTTCATCGTCAGATTCCTTCAGCTCATAATGTTTCTCTTTGGAAAGATTAACATTTATGATCACCGGCGGAGGGTTAGCAGTTCTCATCCAAACACCACCTCCCCAATAAACATACATATTGCTGTAATTATCCCAATAGAAATTGTAATGAGGAAAGTAAACCCACCTGCGGTAATAACCGTGATATGGCCTCCATACGGGATGATATACTTTTTTGTGATAATGATGATATGGCTTGTTCTTTACTACCATAACTGTTTTACCATTGTTGTGGTGATTATGATGGCCATGTTTTTTCCCTTTCTGGGCTGATAAGGGATTTACCTGGAGCAGGAATGCCAACAGCGCCACAATGCTTAATTTCAGAATTGATCTCATGTTTTCCTGGTTTTTACTGATTTGACTATTCTCTTCAGAAATAGTTAACACCATCTAAAGCGGGAAAAGTTTATGCCAATGACGATTTCATTCAATGCCAGGCATTTATGAGGGACCCTGACAAGGGTGAATTATCAATTTGAGAAAATGCTGCTGATTTGAGAATTATTCGTTTTTGGTAAGCGTTTTAAATACGTCTTCCAGTTTATTTTCTGCTTTTTGCAGCGACAGGATACTCAGGTTATTTTTAACTGCAAAATCAAAAAGGTCTTTACGGATATCAACTGAAGAAGGACTTTCGATCAGCCAGGTATTACCAGAAGTATTTTTGGCATTACGAACTCCGGTAATATTTTTTAATGCATTATAGTTTGGTGCATTGTCGAACTCAACAATTGTTGTCTGCAGATCTTCCTGGCGGTTTTTCAATTTATCGGTACGATCATTAGCTACAATTTCTCCATGGTTAATGATGATCACACGATCACACACTGCTTCTACTTCCTGCATGATGTGAGTGCTGAGCATAACTGTTTTTTCTTTTCCTACATTTTTTATTAAGCCGCGGATCTCTTCCAGCTGGTTCGGGTCCAAACCGGTTGTGGGTTCGTCCATAATCAGCACTTTCGGATTGTGGATCATAGCTTGTGCAATACCCACACGTTGCCTGTATCCTTTGGAAAGCGCGCCTATTTTTTTGTTTTGTTCAATTTGCAAACCGGTAAGTTCCACCATTTCCTTTACGCGTTGCCTTGCGTTTGAGATCTTATGAAGTCCGCCAATAAACTCAAGGTATTCTTTTACGTACATATCCAGGTATAAAGGATTGTGTTCGGGAAGATAGCCTACATTCCTTCTTACTTCAATGGATTGTTCGCTTACATCAAAACCACACACGCTGGCTTTACCTGATGTTTGTGGAATAAAGCAGGTAAGGATCTTCATCATGGTTGATTTACCGGCTCCATTTGGCCCCAGGAAACCAATAATCTCTCCCGCATTCACTTCAAATGAAACATCATTCAATGCCTTTTGCGTTCCGTAAATCTTGCTGATATGCTCTACTTTAATTGACATGTGCGTGCTAAATGTTGCGTAAAGGTAATAAATAATGGCTTATTTACGGAGTAGATTATTGTACAGCTTCTCCATATCGCTTACCAGCCTGGTGTAATGAAACTGCTTGCCAACTACTTCCCAGCCAAGTGAGCCCATGGTGTTACGAAGTGAAGCATCTTCAATCAATGCTAATATTTTTTCGGTAAACAATTTGTCATCATCAACCTCCGTTAAGAAACCTGTTTTTAAACTTACCACATCTCTCACCCCGCCAACATCGGTTGTTACAACGGGTTTCCCGGCAGCCTGTGCTTCAATTAAACTAACTGGTGTTCCTTCGTTAAAGGATGTTAAGCAAACAACATCACAGCCGGCAAGCGCCCAATCTACATTGGTGATCCAGGAAGTAAGTGTTAAAGGCGCTTTACGTTGTTCTCTTAAAAAATCAACAAAATCAATATTCAATTCTTTGGCTTTGTTTTCGATGTGTGAGCGTGTTTCTCCGTCACCGACAATAAATGCACGTACTTTTTTAGTAGTGGTGGCAAGTATGTTTTTCAGGCAACGCAAAAACATATCGTGGTTTTTGATGGGAGCCAGTCTTCCAATAATCACTATTGCAATTTCATCATCGTCGAGTAAATATTTTTTTCGGAAATCGCTACGTTTACCTTCTTTATCATCAATAAATTTGTTGAGGTCGAATCCTAAATTGATGACATGTGTTTTTTCAGGAGACACTATTTTGTGAATTTCGGTAAGCTCATGCTTTTGTTTGTCGCTTATGGCGATAATGGCACTTGATCGTTTAGCAAGATAACGCTCCACATTTTTATAGAAAGCTGTTTTAGCCTTCCCGAAGTACGAATGAAATACATGCCCGTGAAAAGTATGTACCACTACCGGAACTTTTTGGTTAAATGCTGCCAAACGCCCTATTGCCCCTGCTTTGGAAGCATGTGTGTGAACAATATCCGGTTTAAATTCCTGTATAATCTGCTTAATGCGCTGGTATGCTTTTTTGTCGTCCGACCAGTTAATGGCGCGTTTCAATTCGGGGATCAACATTGGTTTTAGACCCAATTGTTCGGGAATAAAAAGAGAACTGTCTTCGCCCGGTTCTTTATCACCACCAATAAGCATGGTCTCAAATTCCGGTGACATGTATTTCGACAAATAGGTAACATTGTAAGTAATGCCTCCTAAATTGAAACGGTTTATGATACGCAGTACTTTCGGCATCAGATATGTTTTTTGTACCAGGAATTAAAAATGATAATAGCCCATACTTTGGCTGCGGAATCTCCTGGTGACGTAGAGAATAATTGTTTTTTCAGTTGACGAATTGCTTCAATTGAAAATATTTTTTGATCCCGGAGAAAATCTTCATTCAGCCATTCATCCTCAATCCGGCTTTTTAATTCGTTGGCAAACCATTGTTGTATAGGCACTTCAAAGCCATGCTTCGGGCGGTTTAGAATTTCGTCAGGTATCAGATCCTTACAACTTTCTTTAAGAATGATCTTTTGCTGTGAACCATTGATTTTTGATTCGGCAGGAAGGGAAAAAGCAAATTCTACAAGTCTGTGATCCAAAAATGGATTACGTACTTCAAGTCCGTTGTCCATGCTCATCATATCTACTTTGGTGAGCATATCATAAGGAAGTAGCATGTTTACATCAGCAAGGAGAAAAGAATTGAAATCGTTGTTTACCCCTTCGGTATATTGTTTTTTTAGCTCTTTGGCTTCTTCTGTTTTCAATAATAAATGGGTCACTTCTTCCTGTGTAGAAATGCTTGCAAGTTTCCAGTAACGTTCCTGCAGGCCGAGCTGCATGCTTTTATTATATTTTACCAGTTGCCTGGCTTTGTTGCCAAGAGATGAATTTCGTGATTGCGGTAATAGCCCGGCAAAAGGCGCTGCAAGTTTTACGAAAGCGTTGAATCCTTTTTTATTCCGCATCAGCCATTCAGCACGATGCTTGTTGTATCCTGCAAATAGTTCATCTGCCCCGTCGCCGGAAAGTACCACTTTAACATGCGGCCGGGTTCGTTTGCTTAATATAAATACATTTAACGCCGATGAATCGGCAAATGGCTCGTCAATGGCATGGAGGAAATTATCAAACTCTTCGAGCAGATCATCGTTGGATAATTTAAACGTATGATGATTGGTTTTATATTTCTGTGCAGTTAATTCGGCAAGAGAACTCTCGTCAAAAAAATCATTGTCTTTGAATCCGAGTGAAAAAGTGTGTAGATGTGTTGTTTGTTGTGAAGCAATTGCAGTTACAATGGTGGAATCTATTCCCCCACTCAAAAAACTTCCGACGTCCACATCGGCCACCATTCGGTCGGCTACTGCATTTTCCAGGTGCCTGCGCAATTCTTTCTCCGCATTGGTGTTTACCACATATGGTTGTTTGGGAGCTAAACGGTAATATTTCCTGAAAACAGATTTATTGTTTTTTATGGTAACACAATGCCCGGGCAACAATCGTTTGATTCCTTTCAGTATGCTTTCTTCACCCGGCAGGTAATTCAGCTGAAAATAAGCATCCAGGCTTTTTGGGTTGAGTTCTTTGTTTTTGAGTAAATGCTGGATCGGGAGTAATTCGGAAGAAAAATAAAAGCCATCTTTTGTTTCAGAGTAATACATAGGTTTTACACCAAAACGATCCCGTGCAACAAATGCCGTGTCGGCCTGTTCATCATATATTCCAAAGGCAAAAAAACC
>DASWXS010000072.1:0-3156 GCA_036405375.1 Bacteroidia bacterium | reverse complement strand
TATGAAACTGCGGAACCGCCTACGTTCAGTAAAACATTTCCTCCCTTGCAAATGGTGTCACCGTCACCATTTGTAATATTTACAGTAGGGAAACTACCAACAAGACATGCTCTCCAGATTTGTCCTCCTGTGGTAGATGAGCTTGCAAACGTTGATTCCCCGTCGTGCCCCGCCTGCATGAATGGCATTTTGAAGTGTGTAACACCTACATACAAATGATCATTAAAGAACTCAAGACCTGAATAATAATTTACATCGATATCAGCAGCACCAAACTCATTACTATTTTCAAGAACGAATGTAGTACCATCATAACTATAAATCTCAAAACCACCACCTGTATTCTTTGCAAGGACCCATAGTTTGCCTCCTGCTGATTTCATGCGGCTAATAGTGGTTAACGAATTGTACAGGGAGTCGGCAATACTGGTGAATGTAACTCCATCCGAAGTTTTCCAAAGCTGGAAACCAGTACCCGTGTTGTTTTGCGTACCCAGGTAAAGATCACCATTATAAACTTCCATTGCAGAACAATAGCTGTTTCCAATACCGGAAGTGCTTCCCATCTGCGAAGCGAAATCAGTGTTTACATGGAGGTCTTTTCCATTGCCGGTGTGATATAAAGAGTTGTCGGAAAAAGCATAATACAAGGAATCATGAAAAACAACAGATGCAGTTGGATATGCATATGTTCCAAACTGAAGATACATATCGGTTAAGGTATCCCATGTACCAAGTGTATTATTATAGTCGTTGGCATTAAGGGCGTTCTTCACAATAACAACTCCACCGGAAGAGCCAAAATAGGAAATGTATACAGAGTCGGCAACCCCACCGGCGGACTTAAATGTGCTGATGTTTTGTGCGCCGGAGCCGGGTGGAAGAAAATAATTATCCCAGTTTGTTCCATCAGCAGTTCTCATTACCAGGTTGGTAGAAAATGTAGAAGCGGTTGACATAAACATATAACCTCCACCATCATTAGATACGGTAAAATACTGCGAACGGGTTACACCAAAAGTATTGAACACCCTTTGGTAACTTCCAACATCACCTGTAGAAGAACGATATACATATCCCGTATCGTTACCCATGGCTGCGTATATATTGCCTTTAAAAGATTTGAGATCTACAACAGATCCGTTACGGGCAAACATTCCCGTATTAAATCCTTTTTTTTCGGAAACACTGAATGGCGTTTGGGCAAATAAGCCGAGCGTTACACTTGATAAAACAAGCAGTAGAATTTTTTTCATGCAGAATTGACTATAAGGTTTATGTGGTTTTTGTCAGAGCAAAGCAAATATACAAAAGTAAGGAAGGATAAAAAAGATAAATTGTGGTTTAACCACTGTTGATTTTTCGGGTTTATGCAACAGTCAAATAACCCCAGAAACCAGTAAAAAAATAGATTTTTCGCATCGTTTTTCGTGAAAAAGGACTAATTTCTTCACCAAACCCTTATTTTTTGCAAAAACAAGACTTTAGTGAAAACTCAAAAAACCGGGCATGGCTATGATTTCACTTTTTTGAACAGGTCTAAAAATGCTCCAATAAAAGTACTCCATTCATACTTTCTTTTTTCTTCAATAACTCCTTTCGTAAATTCTTCTTCTTTGTTGTTCTCGAAATAATCAACGATTGCAGATGCAATTATTTTTGGGTCCGGTTCAATAACGTACCCGGCTTTTCCATGAGGAACGATCTCTGCAAGTCCGCCCACATTGGTAACGATCATAGGTTTTTCATAATAATAGCCAACCATGGTAACGCCACTGTTGGTTGCATTCCGGTAGGTTTGCCCCACAATGTTACTTGCGCAGAAATAATAACGCACATCTTCATTCGGAATAAAGTGCGAATGAAAGATTACTGAATTTTGCAGTTTGTGTTTTTCTACAATATCCAGGTAATATTGCTGGTCTTCATAATATTCGCCGGCAACCAGTAATTTGAAGCCTGCTTTTTTGATACGCTCGTCAGCCATTGCCTCCAAAAGAAAATCGAGGCCTTTGTATTTGCGTATCAAACCAAAAAACAAAATGATTTTATCGTTTTCGGGCAAGCCCAGTTTTTTCCGTGCTTCATCCATGCTTACTTTTTCCCCGTAAGTTTCATACATGGGATGAGGTGTGCAGATCTTGTGTGGATTATCGGTAAACACACTCAGGTCATCAAACACCTTGTGCGACATGGTAATAAAACCATGACACGATTTGATAAAGTATTTTGTAAAAGGTTTATCGCCAAAACGTTTTTCGTGCGGGATCACATTATCGGTGAGCGCGAATACTTTCGTTTTTTTTCTTACGAGCCGGGCAATAGTTCCAAGGCTGGGCCCAAAGAAAGGAAGCCAGAAGCGAAAGATAATGGCATCCGGTTTTTCCTTTTTAATGAAACGTGCCACAGCAAACCAGTTAAAAGGGTTTACCGTATTTATTTTTGTGTGAATTTTTATATCAGCCGGGGCACTTCCGCTTGTTTCGTATTGAGAACTCCCGGGAAATAAAAAATTGGGATACTGTAAAGAGTAAGAGATGATCTGGGCATCATGTCCTTCTTTGTTCATTGCCTTGCAGAGGTTTTCATTAAACTGTGCGGGGCCCCCACGCAAAGGAAATGCAGGACCTATGATAAAAATCTTCATAAATTAATTTTCGGGAAGGTTCTCAATATCGTTTATATCTTTTGCCCTTCCACTTGTTTTCTTGTTTTTAATTAAATCTTGAAGCCGGATTACTTTTAAAGGAATATTCTCTATAATGACTTCAAGCGCATTTTCATAAACCTCTTTAAATGTGAGACCAGAGATTTCTTTCAATATTTCTATCGAAACAGGTGGTTTTCCAAAAGAAAAGACATTTATTTCTTTATTGAACAGAAAATTATTTTCAGTCATATCAAAAACAGACAAACCAAACTCAGCAAAAGCCTTATTTAATAAACGGTAATTGTCTTCTGAAACTTCAACAAAAATATCAAGATCTCCGGTTGTTCGGGGAAACCCATGATAAATAACGGAGTAACCACCTACTAAAACATATTTAACTCTATTGGTATTTAATGCTTTAAGAAAATCCTGGAAATCTTCATTAAAAATGTTTCCCATTACCTGAATGAATGAATTTTACGATCTAATCTGGGAGGTTTACTCAA
>DASWXS010000071.1:0-2333 GCA_036405375.1 Bacteroidia bacterium | reverse complement strand
ATTTAAGAAGTATTGGAGCAAAAGAGTAGGGAATGGTGTTTTGTAAACCTTAATTGTTAATTCTTTATACCGTATATTTGCTTCTCCTTTAACAATTTGGGCAACCCTGATCTTTCCTTTCATCGGGAAATTTAAGGTTTTTGTCCGCTTTCAGGGTGCTTTTCCAATTCCCTGGTAAAAAAACTTCAAAATATTTTATCAACATTGGTGTTGTTTATAAAAAAATAATTACCTTTGCCCTCCCTTAAAAGGTGGGGTGTATATAATTAATAGATAAAAGTACTGTAAAATCAGGTAATACAACAAGTTAAAGATGCCAACTATACAGCAATTAGTAAGAAAAGGACGCTTCAAAGCGCCAAACAAGAGTAAATCAGTGGCTTTGGCTTCATGCCCTCAGCGCCGTGGTGTTTGTACAAAAGTGTACACAACGACTCCAAAAAAACCAAACTCAGCTATGCGTAAGGTAGCTAAAGTTCGTTTAACGAACAAAGAGGAGATCATTGCATACATCCCGGGTGAAGGACACAATCTTCAAGAGCACAGTATTGTGTTAGTACGTGGTGGTCGTGTTAAAGATTTACCTGGTGTACGTTACCATATCATCCGCGGTGCATTGGATACTGCAGGTGTTGACGGAAGAAAACAAAGACGTTCTAAATACGGAGCAAAACGTCCTAAAGCAGGTGCCGCTGCAGCTCCAGCTAAGAAAAAATAATACAAAATTTAGCATAAAGAAACGATGAGAAAATCGAGAGCAAAAAAAAGACCGTTGTTACCAGATCCAAAATTCAATGATCAGTTGGTAACGCGTTTCATTAACAACATGATGTACGGTGGTAAAAAAGTTACTGCTTCAAACGTATTTTACGATGCGATTGAAATCGTAGCAAAACGTACCAACGAAGACGGATTGGAAGTTTTCAAAAAAGGATTGGCAAATGTTACTCCACAGGTTGAGGTTAAATCTCGCCGTGTTGGTGGTGCTACTTTCCAAATCCCTTCTGAGATTCGTCCTGATAAAAAAGTTGCTATGGCAATGAAGTGGTTGATTCTTTATTCACGTAAACGTAATGAGAAATCAATGGCTCAGAAATTAGCAGGAGAGATCGTTGCAGCTTCTAAAGAAGAAGGTGCTGCTTTCAAAAAGAAAGAAGATACTCACAAAATGGCAGAAGCTAACAAAGCATTCTCGCATTTCCGTTTCTAATCAATAGATAAAAAATAAAATGAGCGATTTAAGATATACAAGAAATATAGGGATTGCAGCCCATATCGACGCTGGTAAAACTACTACTACCGAGCGTATTCTTTATTACACTGGTGTTAATCACAAAATTGGTGAGGTTCACGAGGGTGCTGCAACAATGGACTGGATGGCACAAGAGCAGGAGCGTGGTATTACCATTACTTCAGCTGCTACTACTTGCTACTGGAACTATCGTAATAACAAATACAAATTGAATATCATCGATACTCCAGGCCACGTGGATTTTACCGTTGAGGTAAACCGTTCATTGCGTGTATTGGATGGATTGGTTTTCTTGTTCTCTGCAGTTGATGGTGTAGAGCCTCAGTCAGAAACTAACTGGCGTTTGGCTGACAATTATAACGTAACCCGTATTGGTTTCGTTAACAAAATGGATCGCCAGGGTGCTGACTTCTTAAACGTAGTTAAGCAAACACGTGAAATTTTAGGTGGTAATGCAGTTCCTCTTCAATTACCAATCGGTGCTGAGGACAATTTCAAAGGTGTAGTTGATTTGATCAACAACCGTGGAATGGTTTGGAATGAGCATGACAAAGGAATGACTTACGAGATCGTTCCTATTCCTGATGATATGGTTGCAGAAGTAGCTGAGTGGAGAGAGAAAATGCTTGAGGCAGTTTCTGAATTCGATGATCAGATCATGGAAAAATTCTTCGAAGCTCCTGAAACAATTACTGAAGCGGAAGTATTAGCAGCATTGCGTAAAGCGTGTTTAGCTAATAAGATCGTTCCTATGGTTTGTGGATCTTCTTTCAAAAATAAAGGTGTACAAACAATGTTGGATTTGGTTATGGAGTTAATGCCAAGCCCACTTGATAAAGAAGTTACTAAAGGTACTAACCCTGATACTGAAGAAGAAATTACACGTAAGCCGGATGTAAAAGAGCCATTCACAGCTCTTGCATTCAAAATCGCAACTGATCCATTCGTAGGTCGTTTGTGTTTCTTCCGTGCATATTCTGGTCGTTTGGACGCAGGTTCTTATGTACTGAATACACGTTCAGGTAACAAAGAACGTATTTCACGTATTTTCCAAATGCATGCTAATAAACAAAATGCTATC
>DASWXS010000070.1:0-3248 GCA_036405375.1 Bacteroidia bacterium | reverse complement strand
AGATTGGTGATGGCAGCAACAAACTGGGTCCCATTCATAGCACCTGCATTTCGGGCAGGTAAATTCCAGGTTTGTGCAAAGGAAATGGTAGATATAAAAGCAATAAAGGATAAAGTAATTTTCAGTTTCATCTTACGAATTTACAAAAACAAATACCTTAAACAAGGCGTGTTAATGTATTCTAAAAGAATAGTTTAGCTGTTTCGTTTTAGATCGGTAATGCTGAATTCTAAAATCGATAGAATAAAGAGAAATCATTCAACAAACCGCTGGTAGTAAAATCAAAATTCGTGAATCGCTGCGAATCCGGATTCGAGTTGGAATTGTCAATGTCAAATTTCTGCTCAGCAAATCCCACTTTGAAAGTCACACCTAATTGCATAGAAAATACCAGTCGGTTGGTAATGTTAAAGCGTGCACCATAGAAAGGCGTTAGTACTATTGAATTAAATTTAGTGGAAGACCGGGTGATCGTTGAGTCGAGAATGTTGTTCTTAAAATCAAAATCTCCGCCACTTTTAGTTACATTGTTATAAAAATCCTTTTTGTAGACTCCGTATTTATCTATGTCATAGTTAGTGCTTCTCGCATAACCCAGATCAGCTCCTGTAAATTGCCTGATCTTCTTTTTGCCGAAACGGTATTCAATTCCTTGTGAAATGTTGAACTCGTTACCTACATTATTAAAAGAATACTTTACTGAACGTGTTGTGTCGGTTTCTGCTGTTATATAATAATCAGGAGCGAACTGCCGCATAGAATTTCTGTTTGAAATGAAAGCAACAGAAGCTTTGTACCATATATTTGAATTAATTCTTCTTTTGTATTGAAGTTTATTATTTACGAAATGTCCCAAGCTACCATTTAATACCGCTATTGCCGGCACCAGGTTGATCCCGATCTCATTTTTTGAAACTCTGATAGAATCTTGTGATCTTCCTGATAAAGTGATCAGGCACAAAAAGGCAAGTGCAGCAATTTTTTTCATGCGTATTGGTTTGTTGGGCTAAATACGCAAATGAAGTAGAATTATTGTTGACTGGTTACTTAACGTCGGAATTAACGCTCAAACTTTACATCCACACTCCAGGCTTCAGCTTTAGCAGCAAACAGGATCTTGGTTTGGTTCCATACACCTGCAAACAGATCAGAATCGCGGTATTTATTTAAATGTTCAACCGAATCCCAGTGACTGTAGGTGAAAAATATAGAAGGATCATTGATGTCATGGAGTAGTTTCAGATGCGTGCAGCCTTCAAAGCCGGCAATACGTTCCTTATTTGCATCAAATACTTCCAGGAACTCACTAACCCGTTCCGGAACAAAGGTCATTTTTACAATACGTGTGATCATGATTCAAACTCTACGGTTATATTAAAATCAGTATGTGTATGCATGTTTCTTGGAAATAACAATTGCCTTGCTGCCCCTTTGTTTATAGCAATTTCTAAATGTCCGGCACTGTTGAACAGGGCCAATGCATCTGAAGCCTGTACATCATCATAATTCGTGGAAATTTCTTCTATACGGATGTTTGGCAGGTGAATAGTGAACCTCCTGTTTTTGCGGGTTGATTCAAAAAAGTCTTTCTTAATGTTTGTTACCACATTACCGTACGAATCAATATATACGCATTTTCCTACAATGGAATCAGTTCCATAAGTAGGCTGGAACATCAGTGCCTGCAAGTACGAATCGGTTTTATCCGCTACTGTATTCGCATCGTTCGTTTTTAAAAATTCCAGTGCAGCATTCAGTAAAGTATCCCGAACATAAAGTATGCTTGATGGAAACCGATCTTTTTTTAAGCGGTATACTTCTGCCGGGTAGTTTTCAGCAAAAAGGCTGTAAATCCCATTGTCAGGGCAAAAAATATATTGTTCTTTGTGTTTAATGAGCAAATTATCGCTGCTATCAGTATTGGCCGATTTTATGCCGAGGATATGAACAGTATTTGCCGGAAAATGCTCAAAAGCATTGCCGAAAATATACGCAGCCTGCTGAACGTTGTACTTGTCAATTTCATGCGAAATATCAATAATTCTAGCATCTGCCCGGTGTTGCAGGATATACGCTTTCACCAAAGCCAGGTAATTGTCTTTGTGACCAAGATCTGTGGTAAGCGTTATAACGGACATTAATAAAAATTGTGTGTAAAAAAGTACAATACAGTCAAAAGTAATTAATAAATTTACCTGCTTTTAGGGCAGTGAAGCCCATTTCATTAACAGAATTATAAACATAGAACTTGAGCGAACGAATAATTGCAGTTGAGTCAGTTGAACCGGTTGAATTGTATGGTGTTAACGATCACAAACTGAACCTGCTAAAGAAATATTTTCCAAAACTGCGTATTGTAGCACGCGGGTATTCCATAAAACTGATTGGTGATGAAGCCGAAATGGAACGTTTTGAGAAGAAGCTGGAATTGCTGGTAGATTATTACCATAAAAACGGTGTGCTTTCTGAGAACGCAATCGAGCGCTTACTGGGTCAGACCGGTGACAACATCATTGAGAAAATGGAAGATTCCGGAAATGATGTTATTGTGTTTGGAAACAGTGGGTTGGTAATCAAAGCCAAAACTCCTAACCAGCGTAAAATGGTAGAAGCATTAACAAAGAATGATATGCTTTTTGCTGTTGGTCCTGCCGGTACCGGTAAAACCTATACAGCCGTTGCAATGGCTGTAAGAGCGTTAAAGAATAAAGAAGTTAAGCGTATTATCCTTACCCGTCCGGCTGTTGAAGCAGGTGAGAACCTGGGTTTTTTGCCCGGCGATCTGAAGGAAAAACTCGATCCTTATTTACAGCCTCTGTATGATGCTTTGTACGATATGATCCCAATGGATAAACTGAATCAGTATGTTGAATCGAAGATCATACAAATTGCCCCGCTTGCATTTATGCGTGGGCGTACACTCGATAATGCATTTGTGATATTGGATGAAGCTCAGAATACAACCGAAAGCCAGATGAAGATGTTCCTTACCCGTATGGGAGCAAGTGCCAAATTCATTATAACAGGAGATGGCTCGCAGGTTGATCTTCCGCGCAACCAGCCTTCGGGTTTATTACAGGCTTTACGTATTGTAAAAGGAATCAAAGGGATTGAAGTTATTTACCTGGATGGGAATGATGTGATCCGCCACCGCTTGGTGAAAGAGATCGTAGCAAAGTATGATACGGTATTGAATGACACATCAAACAAACCTCCGGCAGAAAAAAGACATTATCATAAAAAAGAAG
>DASWXS010000069.1:0-15538 GCA_036405375.1 Bacteroidia bacterium | reverse complement strand
AATCAATTTGAGTTGCTTTTAACAAATATGTAAAGCTAAGTGCAGGCATGTAAACAAATGGATGACCCAAGGGATTACAATTTGTTGATTCTGGGATTCAATTAAGGCAAAATGCCGGATATACTTTAGCTGTATTCAAATCTGCCGGGTGAACATCCTATACTTAAGATTGTGCATCTTAAAAACCGCTTGGCCAAAATATTCGATCATGAAAAATACTTGGCTGGGATTTTTTTTAGTAATAATAGCGTTGGGACATTATAAGACTGGGGCACAGGTATCTTTAACTACCGCTCCATACACACAGAATTTTGGTACAGCCAATATTACATCCTGGACGGATAACTCTACTTTTCCGGGATGGTATATGTCATCAACTTTTAGGGGCTATGCCAACACGGCATCTGCTGTAAATGGCTTTAATTCAGGAGGTCATTATACCTACAATTGTGGAAGCGATGCAAAAATAGGATCCAGGGGAAGTGGTTCTTCACCCAATAACAACATTTATTATGGTGTGGTTTGCAGAAACAATACAGGTTCGACCATCCGGAGTTTCCGCGTTAGCTACAAGGGATACCAGATGACCCTCGCAGAAAACGGAGGGGCAGTAAACACACTTGAGTTCAGTTATGCTACCGGAACTACAGCTCCGGCCGTTAATGCTGCAGGAACCGTTGTATCCGGTCTTACATTCACCCAGCTGCAAAGTTCGGGTATAGCCGGAAGCAACCAGATTCAATGGTATCCTTGCACGCAAAGCATTACAAAATCAGCCTGTATCCCGCTGACCCTAGCAAACGGTAATTATGTATTGTTCAGGTGGTATGACAGGGACGACGCTTCCAACGATCATCATATGGCTATTGATGATATCTATATAGAATTTGACATTACCGGGAATGCCTGTGCTATTATACTACCGGTAGAGCTCACTGGTTTTTGGGCGGATGCTGAAAAGCCCGAGTTGAAATGGCAAACCGTATCAGAAAAAAATGCAGACAGATTTATTGTACAAAAAAGTTTGGATTCGGAGAATTTTGAAGACATTGGCATAGTTAAGGCAACAAATAATGCAACAGGTTCCCAATACAGTTATTATGATTACTCGGGCAGTGAAAGCCAGGGATATTACAGGCTCCGTATGGTAGATTTCGATGGAAGAGAGACCTTTTCGGATATCATTTATGTGGATTATGCCAGCAGCAAAGGATTTAGTGCATCGCTACAGGGCGAAAACCTGGTGTTCAAAAATTATGAGCAGGATGTTGATGCCACTATAGAGCTTACCGACCTGCCTGGTAGCAAAATAGAATCGTTACAAGTGCCGGTAGGGCAAACATTAACGGTTTATAATAGGGCTAATTTGCAGCCCGGACTTTATCTTGCCCGGCTCAAAACAGGTGGAAAGACCGAGACTATCAAGATTATCATTCCCTAAAAATGATCCGACAGAATACATCTGAGGTAAAGGATTCATTGTGAAACAAGCTGATAGGATATCAAAAATGTATGAAAAAGAGGTGAAAGTTGAAAAAAATGATACTTTGTTAACCGATTATTCATACGTTTTTTTGAAAAATTGGTCTATATTTGCTTCATTAGAGCTGGTGAATATCCTACAGGTCATTTTGTTACACTTGATAAGTTCAACAAAAAGTTCCGAAACCACAAAGCGATCGCTTAAGTTTTGTTCAGATTTTTTATAGGAGATTTTAATAAGATATTAAAGAGGTTGAACTCCCTACAGGTTATTACGAATTTCATAGCTCCGTAATAACCGAAACCAACTTCGATTAAATTAAACAGATTTAATCCGGATGGTAGTAAGTTTCAATATATCCCGACTGCAGAAATACCTTATCGTATTGGCGATCATTATTATTGGTGTTTGTAAGTCTGCAAAAGGTCAAACTACAGATTTATTGATCTCAGAGTACGGAGAGGGGTCTTCAGGGAACAGTAAATATGTTGAACTATATAATGGAACAGGAGCATCAATAAACCTGGCCAATTATCGTATCAGAACAGGAGTGAATGGAGCTGCTTTGACTGCTGTTATTAATTTGTCGGGTACACTTGCGGATGGAAGTACTTATGTAATTGCAAATAATACAACAGATGTACCAGGAGCAAACCTTACGTCTGCTAATGCTTCCTGGAACGGAGATGATGCAATTGCATTAGAGAAAAATACCGGAAGCTGGGTGCTGCTTGATGTGATTGGAACCATTGGTTCTGATCCGGGAACAGGATGGGCAGTTGCGGGTACTGCAAATGCAACTGTTGATCGAAGATTAACGAGAAAAGCAACTGTTTGCTCTCCTAATACTAATTGGACAACTTCTGCAGGAACAAATACTACTGATTCGGAGTGGACAGTTTCAGGTGCATATACTACAGGTGCAGCAAATGCCGGGCATACTTCTTCCTGTGGTTCAACTCCTACTTTAACTACAAGTGTAGCATCACTTACAGGTTTTACTTATGTAGTTGGTTCAGGACCTTCAGCTTCCCAATCTTATAATTTAAGCGGAACTAATCTTACCGGAGCTCCTGGTAATATTACAGTTAGTGGTTCCACCAATTATGAAGTATCCAATGATAACTCAACATGGGGAACATCAACAACCATTGCATATAGTAGTGCTACTTTAGCAGCAACACCGGTTTATGTCCGTTTAAAAGCAGGCCTTGCGGTTGGTACTTACAATACAGAAAATGTTGTAAATGCGGGAGGCGGGGCAGCAACTTCACCAACTGTTACCTGCAGCGGAACGGTTACAGGTTCTGCAGCATCGGATATTATTACAGCCAATGGTGAGTCTGCAACAATATCTTCCATTATTAATACAACCGGTCCATTAACTTCCGCGCAGGGAACACAGGTTTGGCAGTTTACAATACGAGATGGAGGTGGTTCTTCTGATGCAGATAACCTGGCAACAATCGTTAACCAGATCATATTTTCACAGGCTGCCGGAGATGCAGTAGGGGATTGGTCTACCGCAATCCAGGCAATAAACCTTTTTGATGGTTCAACCAATGTAGGTTCGGGTACAGTTACCAGCAACCAGGTTACTTTTTCAGGATTGAATATCAATGTTCCGGATAATACAAATAAAACAATAAGTGTTCGCCTTACCCTCAAATGTGGTTTGGGAAGCGGTAATAACGATGGAGATGATTTTGGTTTCCAGATATCGAATGGTAATGTTACGTTCAGCTCTTCCGGTTCAGGCAAATCAGCATTCGCTGCCATTAGTACAACAAACGGGCAAAACGCTATTTCTATAATTGCAACTCAGCTTATTTTTACCCAGCAACCTTCAACAACAAGCATCAACTCAGCTATGTCGCCTGCTGTTACTGTTGCTGCAACTGATATTTGCGGGAACGTTGACCTGGGGTATACAGGAACAATTTCATTGGCGTCTTCCGGAACTATGACGGGCGCTCCGCTTTCAACCGGGGCAACTGCCGGTGTCGCCACTTTTTCTTCTATTGTACATACGGTTGTTGGAACAGGTTTGCAACTAACAGCTACTGCATCCGGATTGGCAACAGCAACCAGCAGTAATTTTGATATTAATACAATTACAACACTAAGTCCTGGCGATGTAGCCATACTTGCATTTAATGTAAACTGTGATGCGAGTGGAACGGATGAGATCTCCTTTGTTACCTTCGTTGATTTTACTCCCGGCACTACGCTCGATATGACTGATAATGCCTATGAAAAGTGTGGAACTACTGATGGATGGGGAGTTGCCGAAGGCTGGGTGAAATTGCAGCGTACAACTTCTACGCTTCCTGCCGGAAAAGTTATTACGCTCAGGGTTACGAATGGTGTTGGAACTGTTGTTTCTCCTAATGATGGTAATTGGACTATTACTCAACCTCAACCTGCCGGTCAGGGACAGTTTAATTTAAATGCGGTTGGCGAGCAGATCTTTTTCCTCCAGGGAGGCGTAGTAGGAGGACCTGGAAACAGTACTGCAACATCTGATGCAGGAACATATACTCCATTGAATATTTTGTTCGGGTTCAATACAAAAGGTAATATCTGGACACCAATATGTGGAAATGCAGCAGCAGGAGGAACACAAAACTCAGCTAAGCCAAGAGGCAGAGATTGTTTTCTTGTTTGGCCAACTGCCCAGGCAGATTATAATAAATACAAAGGACCAATTACAACAACATCCGTTCGTTTGTGGATCGAACGGATCAATGATCCGAATAACTGGGTTGGATATGCCGATGATGCGGCTTTTGATGCAAATACCGGAGGAGGATATGATTATGTAAATTATAACGGAGCTAATTTAGGAATGGATCTTCCGATCAGCTCAGGAGGTTTCTCTGCAGGACAATGGGTCGGAACAACAAATACAGATTGGTTCGAGTGTAGTAACTGGCAGAATTTACGTGTACCCGATTCAACGGTTAGTGTGAATATCGACAATGTAACAAATGATCCTGTTGTAGGTGCTCCAACCGTTACTTATCCCAACGGTGCTTTTGCAAACAATCTTACCATTTCAAATACGAGTGGGGCAGGAGTTTTAACGCTTAATACTGCTACCAGTTTGCTTACCATTAAAGGTAATGTAACCAATAACGGAATCATTACAGGTTCTAACGGGCATTTTTCTTACCGAGGTACAACTACGCAAACACATAGCGGATCGGGGACTACAAGTCTTTATAACATGTGGCTGGAAAATTCTAACGGGCTTACTATATCGCAGGATATTACCGTAACGAACCAGTTGAAATTCAACTATGGTGTGCTTTCTACTGGCAGCAATAAACTGGTTATCACAAATACTACGGTTCCTACCATTACAGGATATTCGACATCCAAATTCATTAATGGGAATTTACGTCACAGTATTGCCAGCAATACCTCAACCTATATTTTGCCGCTTGGATACGGAACTTCTTCTGCCGATTACCATCCTGCCAACTTTGTTAATGGAAATATTACAGGAGTTACTTACCTCGATACGTATGTAAATAGCATAACAGAGTCGGGTAATAATATTGATTCAAGGGTCAATACATCACAGCAGGGTGAAGCAATAATTGATGTGGTAAACACCGCTGAGTGGAACATAACACCAAATGCTGCTGCAAGCGGAGGAACTTACGGTGTTGATTTGTATGTTACCAATATTTCGGGTTTAATTGATAATCAGTTTGTGGTTGTTAAGCGTCCCAATGCATCTACGGATTATGCCGACTGGAATACATTCGAAACAACCACTTTTATCCCAACGGCTGGATCAAACGGAAGAATTACCAGTAGCGGTGCAGGTTATGCTACACGAAATAATTATTCTTCGTTCTCAAAATTTGCTATCGGAAAAATTGCAAACATTGTTTTGCCGGCCGACTTATTAAACTTTTCAGGAAAAAGAAGCGCAAATAAAATCCTCCTTAGCTGGGAGTCAGCCACTGAAATAAACCTGAATCAATATGAAGTGGAAAAGAGTGCGGATGCATTGAATTATACGTCCTTAGGCAAAGTAACTGCTTCTTACAATCGGGGAGGCACATACCATCTTTATGATGAAACGCCTGTTGAAGGCCTTAATTATTATAAACTGTTTACTATTGATAATGATGGCAAACGTACGTTTCAAAAAACCATTAGTGTGAATTACATGGCTGGCCAGGTAAATGATTTTACAATTTCTTATTCGGATGATAAAGTTTGTATAATACTTAATGACGTTACTTTGCAAACGGAAGTGAAGATGTATAATTTAACCGGGCAGCTTGTGAAAATATTTACTAACGAAGAACTGATGAGTGGAAACTTAATAATTAATAATAGCGACTACGCCAAAGGAATGTACATTCTAAGGGTAGGGCAGAAGTTTTCTTCAACAAGTGATAAAATAATAATCCGATAACTTATGAAAAAGATAGCAGGAGCTATAGTAGCGATACTATTGACGGGGAATGTATTCGGTCAAATATTCTCAAATACTATTACAGGAACTAATCCTAATACAGCAAATCCATATACAACCGGTCAAATTGTTGATGCTAATATTACTGTTTCCGGAATTGGAAGAGGTCCAGGTATAACCGGAACTAACGCCAACAATCGTTACAATGCCAATGGATGGTCGACAGGTGCAATTGACCTCAATGATTATTTTGAATTTACACTCACACCGAATAGCGGGTGTTCTATAAATTTTACCAATTTTATTTATGCTTCACAGGTTTCTTCGGGTTCTCCTTCGCATGCCTTCCGTTCGAGTGTTGATGGTTTTACTGCCAATATCGGGACTCCAGCTACTACCGGGGCAACTATTGATCTTTCAGCCGCTGCTTATCAGAACGTAAGCTCTGCTATTACGTTCCGGTTCTACACATTTGGAATAGCTACTGCGGGAACAACATTCAGTATCAACGATTTTACTTTCAATGGAACTACAGGCTGCGGACCGGCTTGTACACCACCTTCCACACAGGCCAGTGCTTTTGTTTCCTCCGGCGTTACTAATACCACTGCAGATATCAGCTGGACTGCTGGTAATGGTGGAAATGCGATTGTACTGATTCACCAGGGATCGGCAGTAAATGCAGATCCAAACAATGGAAGTTCATACACGGCTAATACTACTTATAGCTCTGGTTCACAGGTGGGTTCAGGAAATTATGTTGTATATAATGGAACAGGTAATAGTGTTACAGTAACAGGATTAACTGCCGGAACACAGTATTTCTTTGCTGTTTATGAATACGATCCTAATGGAGGAAGTCCATGTTACAATTTGACCGAGCTTAGCGGCAACATCACAACTACAGGATCAGCCCCGGTTTCATCCTGCTTCCAGATAGAAAGCATTCTCGTAGATGCATGTAATGATGATAATCAAAACATATTTGAATATGATAATGAAATGATTCGTTTTAAAACGGGGAATACTGCTGTTACCTGTTCCCAATTGAGTATTTCTTCTGCCCCTTCCGGTGGAGTATTTCAGAGTAATGTGTGGCCAACTACATCTCAAAGCTGGCATGGAGTTATCCAGGATGGGACTACAGCTGCTGCTGTTTCAGGCTTGAATAATACCATTTCAGGTTGTGGATTTATTAAAGAACCTGCCGGGTGTATCATTCCTCCTAATTCAACCTGTATTCTTGTTTCTTCGCCTTTAATTAATACTACATTAAATTCATTTGCCAATCTGAATGATACTATTTATATGATTTTCCAGGGATATGGTGCCAGTTCGGGACAGTTTGGAAACTGCTGCGGTACCGGAACCCGTTCTTTTTGCCTGGTAGATAATGCAAGCGGTTGCCGTGATACGGTTGTTTATCAACCGGCCTTAATAACAGGTGGTAATGGCGGAGCTGTAGAATTTACCGCCAATGGTACACCTACCTATGTAAATCATGGTTGCCAGGCTCCCATTGTTTTGCTTAATATAGAAGCAGGTAATAATACAAGTGTATGTGCCAACGGTTCTGTTGCATTAACAGGATCTACTACCAGCCAATATACCTCATTGTTATGGTCGGGTGGAACAGGTACTTTCACGCCTAACAATGCCCTTAACACATCTTATTCGCCTGGAGTTGGAGAAAGTGGGATAATTAAACTTTACCTTCAGTTGAATACAAGCTGTGGTTCTTTTGTAAAAGATTCTCTTATGCTTACTATCAATCCTGCACCTACGCCTACTGTTACTTCTAATATTAATCCTGCAACAATATGCGACGGCGGTTCTATTACATTAACTGCATCAGGTGGAACATCTTTTTTATGGAGTACAACGGCTACTACCAATACTATTACAGTTAGTCCAACTACAAGCACGGTTTATACAGTTGATGTTACCAATTCGTGCGGTACAACACAGGCTACTTTTTCTGTAACAGTAAATAACCTGCCTGCTGTAACAGCCAGCAACACCGGTGCTTATTGCGCTAAAGATTCAATTCACCTCGACGCAACCGCTGGTTACACTTACAGCTGGTCAGGACCAAATTCATTTTCAAGTTCACTTCAAAATCCATTTATACCCAATGCAGGTGCCGTAAATGCAGGAACTTATTCGGTGCAGGTTACAGATAATTCAACCAATTGTCAGAATTCTGCAACAACTGTTGTTGTAATAAATGCTTTACCTGTAGTAAATACCAATGTGCCGCCTGTAACCATTACCCCGGCTACCTGTGGTTTAACAGATGGTTCTGTTACAGGATCCAATGCAAGCGGAACAACTCCATTTACCTATCAGTGGATCAGTTCGGCAGGCGTTGTATTGGATAATGATACAGCACTCAATAATGTGGGTGCCGGTGTTTATTACCTGGCAGCAACCGATGGAAATGGTTGCAGGGACTCTGTTTCTTTTACAGTTACCACTTCAAACGGGCCTGCTGCTCCAACTTTTACAACGGTTAACCCCGTATGCGAAGGAGGAACATTTAGCTTAAGCGTTTCCAATGCTATACCAGGGGCAACTTACAGCTGGGTGTCTTCGGGTAATCCGACGCTTACAGGAGTAGATCTTATAACTATTACTGTTGATAGTGCTTCAGCATCCAACATTGGTCCTTACACAGTTGAGGTTGCTTCCGGAGGTTGCAGTAATTTTGCGAGCATTTCGGGAACCCTGAATATGAATCCAATTCCTGCCATCACTGGTATTCTTGATTTTTGTGCAGGGAAATCGACAGTGCTCGATGCGGGTTCTTCTCTTCCTTCAAGTGGTAATACCTATGTGTGGCTTTTCAATTCAACACCGGTTCCTGGCGGCACCGCAGATACATTAGTAGCTTCGGCGGCCGGAAATTACCAGGTACAGGTAAGCAATTCGGGTTGCGACTCTGTTTCAGCTGTATTTACAGTAAGTGTTAATCCTTTGCCGGTGCTTAATACTTTAATGCCCCCGGTTATTATTACGGATGCTGATTGCGGTTTATCAAACGGTTCAATTGCAGGGGCCAATGCCACTGGTTCACAACCTCTTAGTTACCAATGGACAAATGGATTGGGGACTGTTTTGGCTAATGATACAGCTTTAAACGTTGTAAATTCAGGTTCTTATTACCTGGTTGCAACTGATAATAACGGATGTATAGATTCTGCCCAATATATAATCGGGTCAAACCCAGGGCCTGTAGCACCAACTTTTGCAGCAACAGGTGTTGTGTGTGAAGGAAGTAATTTTACCCTTACGGTAACAAATCCTGTAGCAGGCGCAACATACTCTTGGGCAGCAACAGGTTTAACAACGCAAACAGGCGTTGATCTTACTTCTATAACAGTAACCGGTGCAAATGCAGTAAATGTTGGGCCATATACAGTTACTGTAATGCAGGGTACATGTTCTAATAATGCAACTGTTTCAGCAACATTGCATGCGCTTCCTGATCCGCAGCTAACAGCTGCTTCAACAGCATTTTGTTCTGGTGATTCATTGAACCTGGTTGGAACTGCTACTGTGGGTATTACTTATCAATGGTATTTAAACGGCAACCCGGTTCCGGGTGCAACAAACGATTCGTATTATGCTTCACAGGCAGGCAGCTATGAGCTTATGGTAGATGACGGAACCTGTGATTCTATTTCAGCCCCGGTAGTAATTACAGAAAATAGTTTACCACCCGTTAGTGCCGCCGGCATTTCCGTATGTTTGAACAGTACATCGAATATCACTGCAAATGGTGCACAAACGTATTCATGGACTGCCGGAACAACCCCTTCTACAGGTGCAACAGTTTCAGTTCCAACTTCTGTTGCGGGTACTTCATCTTACACGGTAACCGGTACCGATGGAAATGGTTGTAAGGATACGGCTATTGTAACTGTAGTAGTAAATTCGAACCCGGTGATTATGATCAATTCTATTCAGAATGACACGATCATAGCATGCGAAAATACGGCAACAACATTAACTGCAAGCGGTGCCAATTCTTTTGTTTGGAGCACTACTCAAACTATCAATCCTATTTCATTTTCGAGTGCAGCAAATGTTGAGGTATCGGTTGTTGGGACTGATTTAAATGGTTGCGTGGATAGTACAAAAATTCAGTTTGTAGTAAACCCGGCACCTATAACGCCTGTAATAACCGGTGCGCCTACTATATGTAATGGTTATCCTACGGTTCTGCACGTGGATACAGTTAGCGGGCAAACTTATAGCTGGTCAGGTCCTTCAGGTGTTATGTCTACCCTTGATTCGGTAGTTATCAGTTCAGTTGGAAGCTATTCTTTAACCACTACAAATGGCTGTGGTTCAACTATTCTCCCAATCACCATAGGAGCCTCATCTATCAGTGCATCGTTTGATCCGGATACTACTATAGGTTTGGCGCCATTATCTGTAGGATTTACAAACACATCGGCAAATGCAGGTTCATACTATTGGGATTTTGGAAACGGGCAAACATCAGTGTTAATATCTCCTTCTACAGTTTATACTACTCCGGGGACTTATACGGCTTATATGCTGGCTTCAAACGCCGCTTATTGTTATGCATCGTATTCGGTTCAGATCATTGTGCTGGAAACTAATATATATATAACAATGCCTAATGTGTTTTCACCCAATAATGATAACCTGAATGATTATTTTGGTGTGCAGAGTTATGGGATCAAAAGTTTCAGCTGCGAGATCTATAACCGATGGGGTATTTTAATGACTACACTGGATAATGTAGATGATAAATGGACCCCGGCATCTTCGGTTAGTGAAGGAACCTATTTTTACATGATGAAGGCCAAAGGAATAGATGATAAAGATTATAGTGGACAAGGCTACATCCTTTTAACTAGATAACACAATACGTTAAATAAATGGCTTGGATTTTGTCTGTTTAAAAGCACTTTTTGTCTAAAAAAAATTGCCCAGAATTGGCAGATTAATTAAATTTACTTTACATATTTATACCTATGACCCGTATTATCAACAGGATTAGAAACTACCGTATTACTGAGGTACATCAGATACAGAAACTTACATTTTGGATAAGTTCTTTTATATTTGCAAGTTTTTGTTTCATTTATTTCATACTTACCTTTTAAGTATCATGCTGCGTAACGCTTATTTACTTATAATTTCCGGAATCCTTTGTTTCCCTGCAGCTACCAAAGCACAGTATTTTATGTCGTCCAATTCCTGGAAAAAGATGAGGCATGAGCTTTATTTAGGAGGCGGCGCAGGTAACTTTTTAGGCGATTTGGGAGGAAGAAATCAGATCGGAAAAGATTATAGCTATGCAGATATTGAAATGTCGCTAACACGACCTTCTGCAACACTTGGCTACCGTTACCGTATTGCCAAGCAATGGGGCTGGAGAACCGATATAAATTACATGCGTTTGTGGGGTAAAGATGCTTTAACAGACGAGAAATACAGAAACAATAGAAACCTGAGCTTCAGAACTAATTTAGTGGAATTATCAACTAATCTTGAGTTTGCAATATTTATAAACAAAGGCGGTAATCGTTATCACATTAAAAATACCCGTAAAAGACGTTATAAATCATCAAGCCACTACATCTATTTCTTTGGCGGATTAGGAGCCTTTTATTTCAACCCAAAAGCTGAATTAGGAGGGAATTGGTACGCATTGCAGCCATTATCTACTGAAGGACAGGGACTGCCGGGAGGGCCAAAAAAATACAAACGTGTTTCTGTGTCTATTCCTATGGGTATCGGGTATCGTTTAAATGTGGCTAAACAATGGACAATAGGCCTGGAATATAATTTCAGAAAAACGTTTACCGACTATATTGATGATGTTCATGGAACCTATTATGATCCGGAGCTTTTATATGAGCACAAAGGACCAATTGCGGTAATGCTTTCTGATCCAAGTAAAGGTGATATTCCGAATGCTACAGCACCTAATGGCGATGGAACAGGAGCACAGCGGGGCGACAAACAAATGGATTCCTACATGTCGATAGAGATTAAGGTAGGTTACCTGATGAAAACCAAAAAACGTAAGAAAACAAGGGCTAAATTCTAATAATCAAAAATATAGAAGGACGGGGATGATTTTCATCCCCGTTTTTTTTGATAAAAAGCATAAAGGTTAATTAACATTCGTTAAGAGTTTGAGGCGATTGTTCTACAACTTTCTATACCTATATGGCTATTTTCGCAGGATTCAAAGTAGAAGAGCCGGTGATTATGAATAAAAAGGAGAAATTAGAGCTGTTGCAAACAAAAATGATCAAGGAAATAATGGACTATTCAATAATTTTATTGGATACGGATGGTACCATTTTAAGCTGGAATGCAGGAGCTCAAAAAATAAAAGGATATACAGAGGAGGAAATTGTTGGTCAGAATTTTAGCATATTTTATTTGCCTTCTGACAGGCAGGCACAGCTCCCGCAAAAGTTAATAGAACAGGCTAAAAAAGAAGGAAGTGCAAGGCATATTGGCAGAAGAGTAAGAAAAGACGGAAGCATTTTTTGGGGGAGTATTTTAATTACGGCCCTGCATGACGATAACAGGCAAATAATAGGTTTCACTAAACTCACTAAAGAATTAGTAGGAAACCAGATCGATGGTTAAAGCAGTTTATTTCTTACCAAATCTATAGATACAAAAAAAAACATCCCGGTTATACTAATAACCGGGATGTTTATTGTTTACTGAAATAGTTTTAGTTCTTGAGGATAGTGAATTCAACGCGACGGTTAAGCTGTTTCCCTTCATCGGTATCATTTGTTCCAATAGGCTTAGTTTCTCCGTATCCAATGGCTTTGATACGATCTGCAGCAATTCCCTGGGCAACTATGTATTCAGTTACCGCTTTTGCACGATCGTCAGACAATTTAAGATTCGCATCATCCGACCCAACGTTATCTGTATGACCTGAGAGTTCGATCACCATGCCTTTGTTGTCTGCCATATAAGTAACCAAACGATCTAATTCAGGATATGATTCAGGACGCAATGTTGCTTTTCCAAAATCGAAGAAGATATTATTTAAACGAATGGTTGAACCAACTTCTAAAGGAACAAGATACAGGTCTCTCTTGATTTCCTGGTAAGTAGCAATATTGGTAAGATCCATATTGTCTGATACCGGGATGAATTTTTCTGCTGATCCCTGGAATCCATAGTTCTTTCCATAGGGTAATACGATCTGGTATTCGCCGGTTACAGGATTAGAGTTTGCATAACCAACATTTTTTCCATCAACAAGGTTCTCGTATTCAATACCAGCTCCGATCGGTTCTTTTGTTTTAGCATTGTATACTTTACCTGTGATCAATACAACCGGGTTTGGTTTAATATCGTCTGCCAGCTTAATTTTTACAATGTCATCGCCACCTAACGAATTATGATCGGATACTATATATGCATATTCAGCTTTTGCGTCAAGGCAATAGTAAGCATCACGCCCCTTGCTATTTACTTTCGGCCCTAAATTCACCGGTTCGCTCCAGCTTTTCCATGTATCGTCCAAACGCTTCGCCATCCAGAGGTCAAGATCTCCTTGTCCGCCCGGGCGATTACTTGCAAAGTATAGAGTAACTCCATCAGGAGCCAGGAAACAATAGGTTTCGTGGTATTCTTTAGTGTTGAGGTTTCCGATCTTTTCAGGCTCCGTCCAGGTATTGTTATTCATGGCTTTGTTGAAAAATTTGCCAATGTCTTTTAATGATTGGCCTTTTCTCCATTTTTCTTTTTCAACCAAATGACTTACATAAATATTGGCCATTCCGCCATCAGCTTCATCACACAAATAAAACAGCATGGTTTTACCATCCTGGCAAAAATAAGCCCCCATACACGAAGCTGCATCAGAGTACTTTTTATAATTTTTGATGTCCAGTTTTTTTGGATCACCCCAGTTTCCTTTTTTGTTTTTCTTTACAATAGAATAACCCGAGCCTTCGTACTCATCATCAACGTAAGCACCTTTAATGATAAGGGTATTCCCATCAGGAGATACGTTACAAACAGAGGTAATATTTCCCTGGTTCAAAGGACTTCCCGGGTGAATAGCTTTACCCCAGGTTCCGTCGGCCTGTAGTTGAGAATACCAGATATCTTCCGTAGATAGGTTCTGTGCATGTCCGTTACGGATCATATACAATGTTTTACCATCGGCCGAAATAATTGGTTTTAATTCATCTGCAGAAGAATTGGCTCCGGAACCAAGGTTTTCGTGTTTCAGCTCATCCTGTGCAAAAGCCGTTGTAGAGCTTACAGCCATTAATAAAGCTGCTGATAGGGTGCGGATTGTACTCATAATGTATAATTTACAGAACAAATATAGGTTACACTAAAAAGTGTTTTTATACGTGCTACTGGGTATTTTTTAGTTTTTAGCGTTGATAAAAGGACATGATTTATCCATCAGTTTTTAATGTGGAGTATTAAAAACTAACAACTAAACACTTAGAACGAATAACTACTGATTTGCGTCGTAACGCTCTTTGTTGAGTTTATACAATAGTTCCATACGCTCCAGCCTTCTTTTGCCTTTACGTGAGGGGTCCATTGTTTTGATTTTATCGATATAAGCCTTTGCATTAATGTAATCATCTTTCCAGATATAGGCTTCGATAAGGTTTAATATGGTGATCTCTGTTACGTCACCATCTACCCGCGCTTTTTTATTGTGAGGTTGAGATTCTTTCATGGCTTTTTCCCATAAGCCAATTGCTTTATTAAGTTCAACAAAAGCCTCCGATTTATTAGCGTCGAGTACCTTGTAGCCATTTTCAGCAGCTACGTAAGCCTCTTTGTAATCCTGGTAATCTTTTTTCTCATCAACAACACTCAGCAATGTGGCATAACTCATTTTCATGTACCCGTATTTATTATTGATTTGCCCGTTGATGTATTCGAGGTTTTCGTATACGGCTTTGTCCTGTAGTTGATCAAGAACGTTAGCCTTGTTTGTTTCCCAGTATTGAGCAACAAATTTAGCGCTGTCGAAATCTGCTGTTTTATATTCTTTGAATGCGTCGAGCTCAGAAGGAAACTGTTCAGTAATTGTTCCCTGTCCCGGAACCTCAATCTTATACGACATCATGTGCTTGTAGTTAACGGAGTAATAGTATTTCCTGATCTCTGGTTTTGCCGGGCTTGTTGAGGTGGCGGCTACTGCTTTTTGAGTAACGTGTTCCATTAGTTTTGGCGTTTCAGAATTAAACCCAAACATACTTACTGTTATTACAGCAGCATTATCGTTCGAATTGTTGAATCCCTGCATTTTGATGTATTTACCTGCGATCAACTGGGTGTCATATGTTTTAGGGATCTCCGGCTGAGGTACTTCACGTTTGAGCGGGGCAGGAATAATGCTGCGCTGTGGGATCTGGCTTGCATAGAGGATCTGTTCTGCTTTTGGTTTTTTATTCCAGATCTCCATATCCTTTGCATATTTATCATCAGCCATTTTCTGTAACAATGCCTGCGCTTCTTTTGCTTTTTGATATTCTGCTTCAGCGGCGGCCAGGTCAGCATTGTAAAGATCTTTCTTTTGTTTTACAATATCTTCAAATTTCTGAACTACGGTTGCCTGG
>DASWXS010000068.1:0-4252 GCA_036405375.1 Bacteroidia bacterium | reverse complement strand
TAGACAAATGTATTGCATTACTCAGTGTACAGGAATAATTTACTGATTTATAATACGTTTAATGAGCGAAGTCTCTATTAAAATAGAAATAGCCGGTGCTGAATATCCCTTAAAGATAAAGCAGGAGGATGTGGATATTTTAAATAAGGCAACTTCACTCATTAAAAACAAGATCGCCGAGTTTGATAAAAACTATACGGTGACAGATAAAAAAGATGTGCTTGCCATGGTACTGATACAAATGGTAAGTGAGTTTATGAAGGAAGACGAAAAAAAATCGGACGAGATCACTAAACTTCAGGCACTTCTGGATGATTTGCAACAGCTTGTAAAGCAGCACCAGCAAAAAGTAAGTTAAGTTTCCTTTACATCAAGGTTAAAGAATTCCCGCATAAATGTGCCAACACAAAACGTAGGTACCATTTATGCGTTTTTTTATAGTTAGACTGAAACAAACCCTCCTGGCAAACAAAGTTTCGCCAGGCAAAACAAACAACAACAATGGACCTGATATTAGCCATAATAATAATTGGTGTAGCACTCATAGGAGGAGTGGTAGCCGGATTTTTACTTTCCAACTCGAAACTGAACAAAAGCGCCGTTAAGGAAAAAGAAAACCTGATCAAAGAAGCTGAAGTGAAAACCGAAGCCATTAAACAGGAAAAAATCCTGCAGGCAAAAGAGAAATTCCTTCAGCTGAAATCAGAACACGACAAAGCGGTTTCTCAAAAAAACAACGAGATCGCGAAAAACGAACAACGCATTAAACAAAAAGACCAGGAATTATCTAAAAAAATCGAAGAAGCACAGCGCAAATCACAGGAAGTGGATAATCTGAAACAACAGCTTGCCCACCAGCTGGAAGTAAACGCAAAAAAGCAGGAAGACCTGGATAAATCTCACAAGCGCCATGTAGAACAACTGGAAGTGATCTCCGGCTTAAAAGCTGAAGATGCAAAATCGCAGCTAGTGGAAACAGTGAAAGCGGAAGCCAAAACAGAAGCTATGTCTTACATCAAAGACATTATGGACGAAGCGAAACTTACTGCAAATAAAGAAGCAAAGAAAATTGTAATTCAAACCATACAGCGTGTAGCTACTGAGCAGGCTATTGAAAACTCAGTTACTGTATTCAACATTGAAAACGACGAAGTAAAAGGTCGTATCATCGGCCGTGAAGGTCGTAACATCCGCGCATTTGAAGGAGCAACCGGAGTTGAAGTTATTGTTGATGATACCCCGGAAGCAATCATCTTCTCTTGTTTTGATCCTATCCGCCGTGAGATTGCACGTTTGGCATTACACACATTGGTAACAGACGGACGTATTCACCCTGCACGTATTGAAGAGGTAGTGGAGAAAGTGAAGAAACAGCTGGAAGAAGAGATCATTGAAACCGGTAAACGTACTTGTATCGACCTTGGAATTCATGGCTTACACCCGGAACTGATTCGCATGGTAGGTAGAATGAAATACCGTTCTTCTTACGGACAAAACTTATTACAGCACAGCCGCGAGGTAGCTAACCTTTGCGCCATCATGGCATCTGAATTAGGATTAAACCCTAAAGTAGCAAAACGTGCCGGGTTATTACACGATATTGGAAAAGTGCCTGACGAGGAACCAGAATTGCCACACGCGATCTTAGGTATGAAGCTGGCAGAGAAATACAAAGAGAAACCGGAAGTATGTAATGCTATTGGTGCTCACCACGACGAGATTGAAATGACCTCATTGATCTCCCCGATCGTGCAGGTATGTGATGCTATTTCAGGAGCACGCCCTGGCGCGCGACGTGAGGTTGCCGAACAATATATGAAGCGTTTGAAAGATTTGGAAAACCTTGCACTCTCCTACCCTGGCGTTGAAAAAACTTACGCTATCCAGGCAGGTCGAGAGCTGCGTGTAATCGTATCAAGCGACAAGGTAAACGACCAAACTGCTGAGAAACTTTCTTTCGAGATCTCTCAAAAGATCCAGACAGAGATGACCTACCCAGGTCAGATCAAAGTAACAGTGATCAGGGAAACCCGGGCAACCAATTACGCAAAATAAAATTGAAGCCCTGACAGTTGTCAGGGCTTTTTTTTACCGCAGACCTTAACCAGCGACATTCAGTAGTAAAACACTTTATCAAAATGAAAAAGCACCGTGGACTAAAGCGCTATTATAAAAGTCTCTCAACAAAAGTTGACGACTTGTCGGGCCTTAATTTCACAGACCCAACAAAAGCATGGTTTGAATTGTGGCACATACATTTTGACTGGAAAGGGTACGGCAATAATAGCTTCAAAAAACGTAAACCACATCTAGACAAATTATTTAGACACTTTACCTTACTTGAAGAGAAGGCTCAGTTATTAAAAACAGATTATCAAATATGGGCAACATTGCTTGATTATGACAGCTCCAGCGATGCATTGTTTTTGCACACTACTAATCCCAATCACGACAATTTTCCCTGGAAAATAAAGGACCTGACACAGACAAACACTTTAACAAACGAACAGCTTAGTGAATACGTTCAGGGACTATCAGGATACAAAATTCTTTTTGGCAAAGCAGACGAGAGTTATTGTGTTATATACAAAGATAATGTTGGCCTAAGTTTAATTTAAATATGAAATACATTATTTTAGTGATATATACCGAGATCATTGAACGAACAATATATTAACCAGGATAAGTAGCTAATTAAACATCAATGCCACTGAACATGTTAAGCAAATTCGAAGAATTCCATATAAAAATAAGGAGTAACAGATGGTATTGGCTGTTTTCCATATTTTGCCGTGTAACATTAGCCTTCGCTTTTATCGCTGCCGGAATAGTTAAAATTGTTGGTGAGCGGTTTGCCAGCGGCTTGTCAGTCAATCACCCAATGGGAGCATACCTGGAAGCTTTGCATCACACGGGTTATTATTACACATTTATTGGAATAGCACAGGTAGCTGCAGCAATTCTGTTGATAATACCACGAACAGTAACCCTAGGAGCATTGCTTTATTTCCCGGTTATTTTGAATATCTGGCTTCTCTCCTTTGCTGTTCGTTTTGAAGGTTCGTTTGTAACATCACCATTAATGGTTCTCGCCAATTTATATATCCTCGTTTGGAATTATGACCGGCTAAAATATATTTTGCCATTCAAAAGTTCGGGCTACGGAATTATAGAGAAACCAAAAACGTATTCTAATAAATTCCCGTTTGCTTTTTTCACAGGAGTAATGCTCACTGTGGGGCTTACCATTTTACTCGCCCAATACGGATATGATGCAATGCCAAGAAATTCATTGTCGGATTGCAAAAAACAATTTGAAAATACCAAAAATGAAGCTGCCGGATTTAAGTTTTGTGAATGCATTCATACTAACGGAAAACCACTGGATGAATGTCTGGAGGAATTTGAAAAATCGACAAAATGAATATACAGACACAAATCAAAGAATATATTGCCAGTCAGCCTGAACTAAAACGCGGCGACATGCAGGAGCTGCATCGTGTCATCCTGGAAATAAAGCCAGGTTGTAAACTGTGGTACCTGGATGGTAAAAACAGCGAAGGCAAAACGGTTTCTAATCCTAATATTGGATACGGGCTTCAAACCATAAACTATGCAGATGGAAAAACTAGGGAGTTTTACCAGGTTGGCCTCAGTGCAAATACAAGCGGAATATCTGTATATATCATGGGTATTGATGATAAGACATTCTTAGCCAAAACGTATGGAAAACAAATAGGCAAAGCGACTGTTACAGGATATTGCATTAAATTCAAAGCGCTGAAAGATATAAACATTGAAATACTTAAAGATGCAATACGATACAGTTTTGAAGCACAGAATTAATCAGGTGAATGAATAAAATAAGTAAATTTATAATTGTAAGAAAGCTCATGCTTTACAATTAAGAACAATTGATATATGTTAAAACAGTCACTTTCGATCCTGCTCACTGCCCTAATCATTGCAGGCTGTAATAATTCAAACAACACACCCATGAATACAGAAACCATAACAGGTACAACACAAAAAACAGATAGCATAAGCGGATATGCTGCCGTGAATGGATTAAACATGTATTACGAAATTCATGGAACAGGTGCGCCCCTGGTTTTAATTCATGGTGGTGGATCAACTCTTCAAACTACTTTCGGACGGGTGATAAACGACTTTGCAAAAACACGAAAGGTAATTGCAGTGGAAATGCAGGCTCACGGGCACACCAAAGATATTGATCGTCCACTCAGCTTTG
>DASWXS010000067.1:0-1564 GCA_036405375.1 Bacteroidia bacterium | reverse complement strand
AATCAATGAAATCTATGGTAAATTAAAAGCAGGAGAAAAGTTTGAAGATGTTGCGAAACAATTTTCTGAAGATAAACCGTCAGCAGAAAAAGGAGGAGAGCTGAGCTGGTTCACCGCTAACAAAATGCCGGTTCCGGAATTCGAACAAAAAGCATTTGGCCTGCAAAACAAAGGCGATTATACCGAACCTTTCATGACAAGATATGGCTGGCACATTGTAAAGCTGAATGATAAAAAAGCATTGCCGGCTCCGTTTGAGACCATGAAAAATGAACTCAAACAAAAAGTTAACCGTGACAGCCGTTCACAGGCAGGAAGGAGTGCTTTGATCGCACGCGTGAAAAAAGAGAGCAATTTTAAAGAGAACACAACTGTGGTAAAGAAAAAAGTTACTTTCCCTGCATTGGACGAAGTAACTGCTATGGTTGACAGTACTTATTTCCAGGGTAAATGGAATGGTGATAAAGCGATTGCACTGAAAAAAGACCTGTTCTCTATCGGAGACAAAAAATATACTCAGGGAGATTTTGCACGTTACCTGGAAACCCGTCAAACCAAAAGAAGTTCAGACGATAAAAAATTCGCGGTTGAACAGCAGTATAAAAATTTTGTTGAAGAATCGGTAGTTGCTTACGAAGAATCTCAATTAGAAAACAAATACCCTGAGTTCAAAGCATTGATGCAGGAATACAGAGATGGTATTTTATTGTTCGAATTAACAGATCGTAAAGTATGGAGCAAAGCATTAAAAGATACTGCGGGCTTAAAAGACTACTACGAAAAAAACAAAAATAACTACCTGTGGGAAGAGCGTGCTGATGTAACTACTTACAAATGTGCTGATGAGACAGTAGCAAAACAGGTTCGTAAAATGCTGGTAAAGAAAAAATCTGAAAAAGATATTCTTGCTGAGATCAACAAAAAAACCCAGTTGAACCTGAGCACCGAAAATGTAATGTACATTAAAGGTGAGAACAAAATGGTTGATGACAACTGGAAAGAAGGGATCAGCAACGACATTAAACAGGATGGAAAAGTATACATAGTGGTTGTAAACAAAATTCTTACTAAATCGCCTAAGCTGTTGAACGAAGCAAAAGGTATGGTTACTGCTGATTACCAGAATTATTTAGAGAAAGACTGGTTGTCAAACATACGTACCAACCATAAGATTGAAGTAAAAGAAGACGTTTTAGGTACAATCAAGTAATTGTTATTACCGCCATTTTGTTTGTTTTGATTCCAGGCAGAATGGCGGTTTTTTATTTATATAATTGAAGCTCATTTTACATATAACACTTGCATCTTTATTGCTGATAGTGGCCGGCAGCTGTTCTTCCGATAAAAAGGAAACAACAGAAAAGCCGGTTGCGAGGGCGCTTGATGTAAACCTGTACCCATCCGATCTGCAAAATATTGTTCCGGCAGATATGTCGAAGAAAGACAGTGCAGAACTGATCAAACGTTTTATTGAAAAATGGATCCAGGACGTATTGGTAATGAAGTATGCAGAAAGTAACCTTACTACTGATCAGCTGAACATTGATAAGGAAGTTGCCGAATA
>DASWXS010000066.1:0-3224 GCA_036405375.1 Bacteroidia bacterium | reverse complement strand
AAAAGATATTGTTGCAGGAGATTTTTATTGGGTGGAGATTGCGGAGGAAGGTGGTGATGAAGAAATATTGGTTGCCGCTGCCGATTGTACCGGTCATGGTGTGCCGGGTGCAATGGTGAGTGTGGTTGGGGCAAACGGATTGGAGAGATGCCTGAGAGAGTTTAAACTGCATCGCCCGGCTGACATCCTTGATAAATTAACCGACCTGGTGATAGATACCTTTGAAACTTCTGATCATGAAGTGAAAGATGGAATGGATATAAGCCTTGTTGCATATCATCCAAAAAACAAAACACTTCAGTATGCAGGAGCAAACAACCCGTTGTGGATTGTAAGAAAGGATATAGAAGGAATAGAGCTTATTGAAATAAAAGCAGATAAGCAGCCCATAGGAAAATTTGATTACCGCAAGCCATTTACCAACCACACCGTTCAGTTGCAGGATGGGGATTGTGTTTATATGTTTACTGATGGTTATGCCGACCAGTTTGGTGGACCACAGGGCAAGAAGTTCAAATACAAAACACTGAAGGACCTGTTACTTTCCATGCATGACAAAAATATGCAGATCCAGATCGCCTTAATTGAAGAGGCCTTTATGGATTGGAAGGGGAATTATGAGCAGATAGATGATGTATGTCTTATCGGTTTTCGTGTTTAAAGCGAAGTCACTATGCAGCGCCTCGTCAGTCATTGTCTTTCGGGTATAAGATTTACGTTGGTTAATTATATATGTAGTTTGACACCCTGAATTCTGCATTTCACCAATTTAATGATAGCGGATACCACTTTTTCTATACTTTGGTCATCAAAATCAAACAAAATCACAAGATGAAAAAACTTATTTTACCCGCATTAAGTATTGCGATTCTTACAGCATGTGGAGGAGCAAAGTCTGAGGAAGCAGCAAATCCAGTAGATTCAACAGCTGTTGTTAAAACAGATTCAGCTGCGACACCTGCACCTGACAAACCGAATCCTTTTAAAGATTACCCTTCGGGACCAACTACCGCTAAAGCCGGCGAATTTATCCTGATCCCTTCTTATAATTGGTTAATGGACGGAACAACCAAAGGGAACGATCAAACAACCTATATTTATTACAGTGCAAAAATGGGCGAGCCTGGCGATGGCAACTCAAAAGTGGATTATACATTTGATGGTAGCAAAGAAGTTCCTAATTATATGATCGTTCCTTTGGCAGGCGGTGCAACAGCTAAAAAAGGAGATATCCTGTTAACATGGTGGCAAAGTGGTTCGGGTATGATGCGCGCTATTGTAACCAACGATAAAAACCCAAGCGAACCGGAAGTAAACTATATCGATCTCGACTGGAACAACCCTGCTAAAACAAGCGAAGGTGTTGGTTATGGCCAAATGAAAGAAAAGATCAAACCAAACACTTTTGTGAAGCTGGGCAAACTTTGGGACATCGGTTCTGGTGTTGCAGTTAAAGATGCAAGCGGATCTTACAAAAACTGGATCATTACCAATATCCAGGGCGATAAAGTATTGTGTATCGGATTTGCTGGCAGAATGGCGATGTTCAACAAGGCAGACTGTACGCCAATGGAAATTATCCCTAACGTAAAAGCAGGAGATAAAGTGCAGGCTCCATGGGTTGGAACAATCAAGAATTGTACAGTTAAAAGCGTGAACAAGGAATACGGCCGTGTGGTGGTGAACTTTGAAGGTATGCCGGATGATTATTTCATTCCTTACGGTGATGTAACAAAAGGATTGGAGATTAAATAAGAGATCTTTAGAATAGTAAAAGCCCCGCCCCATGAAAATCCAGGAAGCGGGGCTTTTTCATTATTTATAAAGACACAACTATTTTTTTATCGTTGCTATGGCTTGCTTCCACTTAAATGTTTGGATCATATGCAGCACATCCGTTTTCAGGTAATCTACTACAATTTGCATCGAATCAATGTTTGGCGCCACATTAAAATATAAGGAACCTCTTAAAAAATGATTGGTACTATCGGTAACATAAAACTGCATAGACGAAGCTGTATTACCTGCAATATCATAAAACAAGCCATAAACCTGTGCAGAGTCCCGGATAATTACCTGCTGATCGAGCCCGCTTGCCTTTATCTGGTGTTTGATAGCCAGTTCGCGCGATGATTCAATATAAGTGTTGAGATCATTGTTCAGTGCTGCATAACTCACGTGCAGCTGTGCTTTAAACTGTGGGTATTTAATATTGATCCAGCAGGGTCTAGAACTCGGATCCACATCATTTTCCACTATGGAATACAAAGGAGTTTCAAATGTAAAAGGACATACACTGTCGTATATCTTGTATTTTTTTTCAGGAAAATCGATCCGGAAATAGGCTTTTGGTTTTGGTGTAAACACCACATCGTCATCGTCAGTGCATGCAGTTACCAGGAATAGAGTTGATAAAGCTACAACAAGAGTAAGTAAAAGCGAACGGTTTTTCATTAGCACTGAGTTACGGGATACGAAGATACATCTTATAATTAAATCAAAAAGGAAGATCGTCCGTACCGCCACTTATGCCGGTCATTTTGGGAGGATCGAAACGGGGCTGTTCGTTGCTGCTTTCTTTTTTGTCGAGCAGCTGGAAACTTTCTCCCACAATTTCGGTTATATAATGCTTGTGGCCATCTTTATCGGTCCAGTCGCGGGTTTGCAGCTTACCTTCCAGGTAAATGTGAGATCCTTTTTTCAAGAGTTTCTCCGCATTTTCGGCAAGGTTTCTCCATAATAATATATGATGCCATTCCGTATGTTCGATCCGGTTCCCATTCTTATCCTTAAAAACTTCGGTTGTGGCCATATTGAAGTTTATGCGCGCCAATCCGCCCTCCAGGTGTCTCATTTCAGGATCCTTCCCTAAATACCCAACCAATATTACTTTGTTAACTCCTGCCATGACTTCCTATTTAGTGCAAATTTACGAAATAAAGAGGGCAAAATCGTTTCATATTGCTCCGGATCAGTAATTTATACACTTAAATTAAGGATCTTTACCAGGTCTTTTTCATCCTATAGTAAACCGGGCTTTATATTGTTGTTTTTGAGCAGGAAGTAATCGATATACAACGCTAATAATTAAGCTCTTATCGAAGTTTTTCCAGACTCGAAAATTACCCGTCTAAAAATTTTCAAAATCCATATTCTATTCCTACCTTTGCACCCGAATTTTAGGGCATAACCTCAAATCAAGAGCAATGAGTAATAAAATCAAC
>DASWXS010000065.1:0-5608 GCA_036405375.1 Bacteroidia bacterium | reverse complement strand
CAAAAGAGGGAATTGACCTGCACGATCTTCGTGAACCCAACAATCAATCGTATACATTCCATTCGGTAACGATGGAGTTTAAGAATGCATTGAATTCAGTAGCCATCCAGGGTACTGAAAAACAAAGTAATTATAGCAATTACTATCTTGGCAAAGACCCGAAGAAATGGGCATCAAACGTATCTAATTTCAAAGCGGTAGATTACACCTCTCTTTACAATGGTATTTCCGTAAAAACATTCAGTGAGTTCAATAATGTCCGTTTTGATTTTATTGTAGCACCAAATTCCGATCCTTCTGTCATAGCACTTGAATTTAAAGGACAAAACAGAATGTACATTCGCAATAACGATCTCATTATTGTAACCGAGGTTGGTGAGATTATTCAAAAAGCCCCACTTGCTTACCAGGATATAAATGGCAAGAGAATTAAAGTAAAATGCTCATATAAGCTACAAGGCAATATCATTTCTTTTGAAACGGGAAGTTACAATCATAACTATACTTTAACAATTGACCCAACGCTGGTGTTTGCCAGTTTTACGGGCTCTACTTCCGATAATTTCGGGATGACCGCTACCTATGATAACCTGGGCTGTACTTATGCCGGAGGTATTTGTTACGGGGAAGGATATCCAATAACAACCGGTGCTTACCAGGTGAACTTTAACGACGGAGCAAGCAATCCATACGATATGACTTTAACAAAGTTCAGCCCGGATGGCAGCAATCTTCTTTTCTCTACATATGTTGGAGGCGGTTCGGTAGATAACCCGCAAAGTATTATTGTTGACAGTCACAATAACCTGCTGGTATTGGGCAGCAGCAATTCTATGAATTTCCCTGTAACAACAAATGCTATTGATACAAGTCATAACGGTTATTTCGACATTATTGTTTTGAAATTAAAGTACGATGGAACTGCGTTGCTTGCTTCTACATATATTGGCGGAAGTGATTTTGACGGGAAGAATGTTATTCTCAACTTACGTCCTAATTATGCCGACGACCTTAGAGGCGGTATATTGGTAGATGCCTCAGACAACATATACATAGCCACAAGTACTAAGTCCATAAATTATCCTGTTACCTCAGGTTGTGCACAACCTAACAGAAGTGGTTCACAGGATGGATGTGTTGCAAAACTGAGTCCGGACCTGAGTTCTTTTTTCTATTCTACTTTCCTTGGCGGTACAGTCGAAGATGCTGCATACAATATTGCACTTGATGATAACAATTGTTTGTATGTAACCGGCGGAACTATGAGTACAGACTTTCCCGTTACAAGTGGTGCACTCATCACTTCCAATACCCCATCAGATATAGATGGATTTTTAACCCATTTATCGGCAGACGGAAGTACTGTTCTTCACTCTACTTACCTGGGAACAACATTAAGGGATCAATCGCATTTTGTGCAATTAGACAAAAACGGAGATGTTTATGTTTTTGGACAAACTTTTGGTTCTTATCCTGTTTCCCCGGGTGCATATTCAAACCCCGGAAGCGGGCAGTTCATTCACTGTCTTAACCCTGAATTAAACACTACTATTTTTTCTACTGTTGTCGGAACCGGGGCTTCAGGTCCTGATATTTCACCTGCTGCTTTTCTGGTAGACAACTGCAACAATATCTATATTTCAGGTTGGGGGGGGTCATTAAATAATTCAGGTACACATGTCAGCTCAACCATCGGCCTTCCTATAAGCAGCAATGCATTTCAATCGACAACCGATGGTAACGATTTTTATTTTATGCAGCTGAGTGAACATGCTTCGTCATTGTTATATGCCACTTATTTTGGTGGAAACATCAGTCATGAACACGTAGATGGGGGAACGAGTCGCTTTGATAAAACAGGTGCTATTTACCAGGCTATTTGTGCGGGATGTGGAGCACATTCCGATTTGCCAACAACACCCGGAGCATGGTCGCAAACCAATAATTCGTTTAACTGCAACAATGCTGTTGTGAAATTCAGTTTTAATACGGAGATTACTTCAGCGCAGTTCACCACCTTTCCATCCTTTCCTGTAGGTTGTGTTCCACTATCTGTAAACTTTACTAATCAGAGTCTACACGCCGTAAGTTATGAGTGGGATTTTGGTGATGGCAATTTTTCAACTGACGAGCACCCCGCTCATACTTTCACAACACCGGGAGATTATTTTGTGACACTGATTGCCACAGATTCATCAACCTGTAATATTAAAGACACAACTTTTCTGCCGGTTACCGTTTACCCTGATGTAGATGTGCAGGTTCAATCGCCACTGCATATTTGCTACGACTCTTCAGCGCAGATCACAGCCACTATTACCGGTGCCACCAGCACTCATTGGATACCTTCCACCTACCTCAACAGCACTACAATTGGCAATCCTGTTTCAACACCTCCGGCAAATATTACATATACTGTAAATGTAAGTAATGCGGCCTGTTCAGCATCCGATTCGGTGAAGGTGTTTGTTCACAGGAATACGCCGTCCATTATCCTGGATGTTTCACAACAGTGTTCCAATAACCCAACGGTAATGAGTGCTGACACCATTTACAGCAGTTATTCATGGAGCACCGGCGCTACAGGCCAACAAATAAGTGTATTGCTTCCCGGAACATATTCGCTTACTACCACCAACAGCTACGGATGCATTGGAAAAGACAGCGCCAGTATTTCCAATTACACCAATGTTCAGGTTGAAGTTCGTGATACCGGATTATGTGCAGGGCAAAGTGTTCAGTTAAAAACTACAGAGGGTAATTATATTTATAACTGGACTCCTTCATCAGGTCTTGATAATTCTACGATATTCAATCCTGTATCTACTGTTACAGAAACAACTACTTATACTGTTACTATTACCAACGGTCCTTGTGTTACTTCCAATATGCTTGTTGTAAGTGTGCTCCCACTCCCGGTTATAAATGCGGAACCATCTTCTATAACTGTATTACCTGGTGAAACAGTTGATATGACCGGCATTTCTGACACTATTAGCTACTGGTCGCCTCCTCGTGATCTTATCTGCGATGTTTGCTTTGCCACAGCAGCAACACCGGATTCAAACACTGTTTATTATGCAACGGTATACAACGCCAATGGTTGTAGTGCTACCGATTCGGTGCAGGTGTTCCTCGCTCCTACTTTATATATTCCGAATGCTTTCAGTCCGAATACAGATGTTTCCAATCCTGTTTTCAAACCTGAGTATATTGGGATAACAAAAATTGAAGCATTTATCTTTAACAGGTGGGGCGAGCTCATTTACAAGTGGGACACGCTGGATGGCAGCTGGGACGGAACCTATAAAGGACACAAATGCCAGCAGGATGTGTATATATACAAGATCAATGCTACTGATTATCTTGAGAATGTTATTGAACGGGCCGGAACAGTTACTTTACTGAGGTAATTACCACTTACAGTTACAGCTGGGCGAAAAATAAATTGTTGTTTGGGGGAAAAGGGATGAAATATATTTCTGTTTATCATCCGGAATTAAAATCACCCTGAGATCCAAAACCTGCAAGCTCTTCATTCCTTTTAAGGCTTCCGGAAAATCGTCGAGATTATTGCTCCACAAATCAAGCGTACGGAGCTTGGTAAGATTACCCATTTGAGGTGGCAGGGAAGAGAATTCATTGTTATTGAGATTGAGATAAAAAAGGTTGGTGAGTTTTCCAATATTCCCGCTGATCTGTTCTATAATATTCCGGCTTACATCCAGGTATTGCAGGTTGGTAAGCACACCTATACTGTCAGGAATCAGCTTGATGTTGTTTTTCCCAAGGTCGAGGTACTGGAGATTTTTGAACATAAAAATCTCTTTAGGAAATGTTTTTAATCGCTGTTTCCGCAACTGGAGTTTGATCACCTTGTCAGGTTCCTTCATTGCTTCAACGAGGGAAGTATAAGGCGTTAATGTATCAAGTGTAAGTGAATCGAGCAATTGAGCCTTTACAGAAATAAAAGCGAAAAAGAAAAGTATGTAGAAACCTGATCTCACTTAAGAATGGATAATGTATCTGTTTTATCTTTATGCAGCTGCCGGGTCAATTCATCTAAGTTAGCAAATTTCACTTCATCTCTAAGGCGTTTAACAAAGTTTATCCGGATGTTTTCGCCATAAATGGTTTCACTGAAATCAAAAATATTCACCTCGATCTTTATCCTGTTATCAGTATCTGTTGTAGGATTTGTGCCAATGTTCAGCATTCCCTTGTATTGCTTTCCGAAAATAACAACGGTAACGGCATACACACCATTGGCTGGAATTATTTTATCTTCATCCGTAACACGAATGTTAGCTGTTGGATATCCAATTGTTCTTCCCAGTTTTTTTCCTTCCTTCACTGTTCCCGAAATAAAAAACGGATGTCCCAGGAATTCGTTCGCTGCCTCAATATGTCCTCCTTCAATTGCCCTTCGGATATGAGTGGAGCTAACATTAATATTGTTTATGTCCTCTGCTGAAATTTCGTACACTTCAAAATCCAACTCATCAGCATACTGGCGCAGTGTATCAATATTACCTTCCCTGTTGTTACCAAAGCGATGATCATAACCGATAATGATCTTCTTTACATCCAGCTTTTCCTTCAGGATTTTTTTGATATAATCATCTGAACTGGTGTTCGAAAACTCTTCGCTGAAAGGATATACCAGCACATAATCTACGCCGGCTTCGGTAAGCAATGCTATTTTTTCATCGGTTGTAGTGATCAGCTTCAGGTCCTTTTGTTCAGGAAATAATACCTTACGCGGATGCGGGTCAAATGTAAAAACAAGCGTATGATAATTGGTATCTTTCTTCAGCTCTTTTAATCGCTCCAAAATTTTACGATGGCCCTTATGCACGCCATCAAAGGTACCAATGGTAACAATGGTGTTTTGCAATGCAGGAAAATCGTTGAGATTAAAATAGACTTTGGACATACTGTACAAATGTAGTTATAAGTTTTTAGTTCCACATTTTTAATGAGGTTGCTTACTTAAAACTCTTTAGCATCTCCCCTACTTTTTTGTCGATCACGAAAGTAAAATCATTTTCGGATATGGAAGACAGGGGAATCCACCGGAATGCCTGGGTGTTATTATCCAGCTTATAATCGTAAGGGGCGGTTGAGATAGGAACAGAAACAGGCTCCAGGGCTTTTACGATGTAATATAAACTTATTACCTGGGTGTTTTCATCAAAAGCGGAAGCAACAAAAAAATCGGTTGTATAAAAATGTGATACCACTTCTGTTTTAAGCGATAGTTCTTCTATAAATTCACGTTTCAAGGCATCAATAGTTCCTTCACCAAACTCCACGCCTCCTCCGGGAAACTTCGTGATGTGCATTGCTTTTATGTGTTCATCTGAAACAAGAACTGCATTATTTTGAATAAGCAGACCGTAAACTCTTACCGTAAAGCGTTTATTTATCATTTCCGATGCTTGTTTTTTATTTCTTCAAGGATTTCAGCAATAACGCCTTCTTTTAATGAATAGGTGGAAGCCTTAAAAATAGGCATTCTGTACGTGCCCAGTATGTATTTTACGAATAAGAAGGAGATTACGATCATATCTACCCGTATCGGAATTAACCCTTTCATGGCAAGTCG
>DASWXS010000064.1:0-3309 GCA_036405375.1 Bacteroidia bacterium | reverse complement strand
CACTTCAGGCATCTGCTGGTTCAGGAACAATTACGTGGTATGACCAAACTTTAACACAGATCGGAACAGGCGCTTCATTTACACCTACAGGAATTACTACAAGTACTATACTACATGTAGCAGTTGTAGATGCTAATAATTGTTCAAGTGCGTCAGTGCCGGTTAGTATTACATTCAATAATCTTCCTGCCGTTGATGCTGGTGTTCCGGTTAATATATGTAACGGATTACAAACTACATTAACAGCAACAGGTGCATCATCTTTTGTATGGGATAATGGGGTAACTAATGGAGTACCATTTACTCCGGCTTCCCTTATGTATCACGTTACGGGTACAGATGCGACTACCGGTTGTACAAATACAGACAGTGTAGCAGTGAACGTATATCCTGCCCTTATTATCGGAACAACAACAGGTAATACGGCTGACGTTTGTGCGGCTTCATCAATAACCTTATCAGGTACATCAACTACAAGTGGTGTTACCTATGTTTGGGATAATGGTGTAACAGATGGTGTGAGTTTTACACCTACAGCTAACGGTACGTATAATGTTGTGGGTACTGATGCAAACGGATGTACCGGAACTGCAAGTGTAGTTGTGTATGTTCATAGTCTTCCTTCGGTAAATACAGGAGTAACTGCATCTATACCATGCGGAGTAGCCAATTTTGTAGTAAGCGGTGTAACAACAAATGCTTCCAATCCTTCTTATAGCTGGGCAGGTCCATTGGTAATTGCAGACGGAACTACTGCAACTCCTACTATTGGTGGAATCGGACAATACACATTAACGGTTACAGATGGTACAACATTATGTACATCAACAGCTACCCTGGATGTAACGGGTGATATAGTTGTTGCAGCCTTCACACCAAGTGTAACACAAGGTTTTGCTCCTCTTCCGGTTAATTTTGCCAACCAAAGTACTTCTTCATCTCCACTAACATATAGCTGGAATTTTGGAGATGGCAGCGCAGGTTCAACGGCTACAAATCCTTCGAACACGTATAACACAATGGGTTCTTACTGGGTAGTTCTTACTGCATCTGCCAATGGTTGTTCAGATAAGGATTCGGTACTGATTATTATTGATCAGAATTCTTCGATTGTTATTCCTAATATTTTCTCTCCGAATGGCGATGGCTTAAATGATGAGTTGACAATTGTAAGCCAGGGAATAAAAGAAATGACTATCGATATCTTCAACCGTTGGGGTCAGAAAGTATATGTGATTGATCGCCCGGGTCAAAACTGGGATGGTTTACTGGCAAACGGTGAGGCAGCAGCAGAAGGTACATACTTCTATCTCCTTAAAGCTGTTGGTTTCGATACCAAGGAATATACAGCACAGGGCCCTGTAATGCTGGTTAAATAGTATAAACGGAATAATATAAAAAGCCTCCTGATATAATCGCCAGGAGGCTTTTTTATTTATGGCCAATTACCAGGCATAAAAAATCCACCGGACCAGGCACGTGATCTGTTTTAGCAAATAAGAGAAAAAGGAAGATTAATTAGCGAAAAGGAAACTGTTTTGTTCCAGCAGGTTGTTTTTTACTGCATACATTACAATGCCGGCCGTGTTATTAACACCTAATTTTGACATGATGTTTTTACGGTGCGTATTTACTGTGTGTGTACTCAGGCAAAGTTTATCTGCGATTTGTTTATTTGACAAACCTTCGGCAATGTACCTGATTACATCTGCTTCGCGGTCAGTAACCACTATCCCTTCGCAGGAAACATTTTTGATATATGCAGGAGTAACCGCGATCTCTTCTGCCCCGGTAAGCACGTGTGCTACTTTACCACATAAAAAACGCTCACCTCTTTGAGTGGAATGAAGTGCATCAATAATCTCCACTTTATCACAGTCTTTTAAAAGATAACTTGTAACATCAGCGTTGAGGTAATTATTGATCTCAGATTTCGATAATAGCTGAGTAATAGCCATGATCTGTACTTTTTTGTTCGCCTTTTTCAGCGATTTAAGATCAGTTGGGCTTATTAACAAGGAAAAACAGTCAACCACAATTACATCAGGTTTAAACAGCCTGTTATTCTCTTTTAATTGATTGCTGTTTTCTGCTTCAGCCACAAAGTCAAACCCGATGGTGTCACTTAACAGGCTTTTGAAACCTGATCTGACAATAACACTGGTATCGGCGATTAATAACTTGATCATTTGCGTTTGAATCCTTATTTAGAATAATTTTAAACAAAAGTACAAACGGAATTCTGAACTGCCAAATTAAATTTGGAATTTTTCACCTTCATTGGAGAGAAAAGTGTTCCCAAATATGGGTTTGGCTTCTGCCAGGAAAGGACTGGCGTCATCGTAACGAGCCGAAAAATGTCCTAATAAAAGTGCTTTTACTTCTGCTTTTTTAGCAATTATAGCCGCGTCTTCGGCTGTAGAATGAAAAGTGGCCCGTGCCCGGTCTCTCATATCCTTTAAAAAGGTGGACTCATGATAAAGGAGATCCGCTCCCTTAATATATTCAATGATTCCTTCATCAAAGGCGGTATCGCTGCAAAAAGCATAAGAACGTACAGGGTCCGGTTCCCGGGTCAATAATTTAAAATCGATTTCCTCACCTTCCTCATTTATTGCATTTATTCCCTGTCGGAGTTTATTAATTTCTGCAGTGGAGACTTTATACTTATCCAGGGCTTCCTTTAGTATACGATAGGCTGTGACCTTTTCGCGGAAGAGAAATCCACAGCAGGGGATCCGATGCTGAAGCGGGAAAGTCCGGATCTCAATTTTATTGTCTTCAAACACCAGCTGTGGGGTTTTGGGATCGGTAAAAACGTACCTGATCTCATAATTCAACACGGTTTGCGAATATTTATTCTGCAGTTCAATGATCTCCTTTAATTCGGGGAAACAGTACAGGTTAATCGGATTTTTTCTGCCCAAAAGATGTAAGCTCTGCAGCAGCCCAAGTAAACCCAGGTAATGATCACCATGCAAATGAGAAATAAAAATATGGTCGATCCGGTGCATACTGAGCTTGTATTTTCTCAATTGCACCTGCGTACCTTCTCCACAATCTATCAAAAAAAACCGCTCAGATGCATTCAGCAGCTGAGCGGTAGGGTTTCTTTTGGTAGTGGGAGAGGCCGAGCCTGTTCCTAATATAGTTACTTCAAATCGTTGCATTAATCTTTGCTAACGATCATCCTTTTGGTGATCGTTTTTCCATCAAACTCTACGGAGTAAATATACATACCGGAAGCCAATTCTGAAGCATTTACTTCAAATTCATTTTCACCTTGTTTTCCTTCCGCTTTTTTAGCAT
>DASWXS010000063.1:0-1577 GCA_036405375.1 Bacteroidia bacterium | reverse complement strand
TTGGCGGTGTAATGATGTATGACATCACTAATCCATTAGCTCCTGTTTATGTGGGATATGCAAACAATCGCGGGCCGGACAGAGGAGCTGAAGGAATCATTCTTATTCCGGCTGATCAAAGTCCGAATGGCAAAAATATTGTAATTCTTTCTAATGAAACATCAAGTACATTAACCATTTACGAGATCAATCCATGTGCTGCTCCGGGTCTGGCAGGTATTGCAAACAATGGAAGCCTTACCATATGCGCCGGCGACTCTGTAAAATTATATAACAGCAACAGTACAACAACTACAACATATCAATGGATGTTGAATGGAAATGAGGTCGCAGGCGCAACTGATTCTGTACTTTATGTTGATCAGGCAGGAGCATATTCGTTATTTGCTTATAATGCAAACGGTTGTGAAAACACTTCATCTGTTATTAATACACAAGCTGTAGCATTACCTGTAGCAAACATTATGAATTCAGGTGCTCTTACTTATTGTGCCGGTGATTCGGTGAAATTATCTGATGCTAACCACGCAGCTGGAAATGCTTATACCTGGACTTTAAACGGAAACGCAATTAGCAGTGCAACTGATTCCGTGTATTATGCAAACCAGTCAGGTATATTCGGTTTTTCAGTTATAGATGCAAACGGATGTAAAGACTCGTCACTTACGCTTACTACACAAACTGTAAACTACCCCGTTATTTCTGTTTCCGCATCAGGTGTTACAACTTTCTGCTCAGGAGATTCAGTTACCTTTACCCTGCCGCAAAACAACAACTATACTTATCAATGGATAAACGGATCAACTCTGCTACTTAATGAAACCGATACCACTTTAACGGTAAACGCTACCGGGAACTATGCCGTGATTGTTAGCAACAGTGGTTTATGTGCTGATACATCTGCAACCAATACTGTAACAGTAAATGCGGTTCCGACAATTCCGGTTATTTCACAAACAGGCCTGGATTTAAGTACAGCCAGCGCAGCCAATTATCAGTGGTATTTTAACGGCAATACAATAAGTGGAGCTAATACGCAAAACTATACTGCAATTCAAAATGGTATTTATGCAGTTGAGATCACAGATAACAATGGTTGTACATCTATGTCGGCTGATCTGAGCATAAATTCAATCAGCCTGAAAAACATCAGTGTCGTTAACAATATCAGTGTATACCCAAATCCAAACAAAGGAAATATTACTATTTCCGTTAGCGGAGATCAAAAAAATATAACAATCGAACTATTTGACATTATGGGCAAAAAACTGGAAACAATTCATTCCGGTTCACTGTTGTCAAAAGAAACTATCAACTATACATTACCTGCTTTGGTAGCTGATGGTATTTATTTTATTAAAGTAAAAGGTGTTTCTTTCGAAAAAACAGAACGCATCATTTTACAACGATAAGATATTTTTGAATTGTAAAAGCCCCACTTACTTAGAAGTAAAGTGGGGCTTTTTATTTTGAACCGGGATTAACTAGGTTGTTTCTTTAGTGATCCATTTTTTCACAGCAGGAGCTATGTACGTTTCCATTTTCTGTAAAAGCGTTTCAATATCGCTACTCACAAG
>DASWXS010000062.1:0-7890 GCA_036405375.1 Bacteroidia bacterium | reverse complement strand
ATTGTACCGGGTTAGGCTCCTAACAGAAGGAATAGCAATAGCACTGCTTATCACGCATAGTGGTATTACGTTGATAAGGTTTTGTTTGATGCTGGGAAAGCCGAAATAATATAAAATTATTGACAAGCCCAGGGCAAGAATGAACATGGGCAGAAAAGACATTAGAAATGCTTTTATAAGCAATTTTGATTTGGATCGGTTAAATTCAAGTTCCAATGAACCTTCCATTACAATAAGAATAAGCCCGAGAGTGCCTAAGACAGGAAGTGCAGGTGCCAGGTCGGGTATACCCAGTGCAAAATAATTAGAAAACCAATGAAGTACCCATCCCAGGGTCAATAGAAGTATTACAGAAGGTATTTTTGTTTTGGAAGAAGTAAGATCGAATAAGTATGCAGTTAAAATAAGTAAACACAGTGTAATAATAATTGCAGTAGTCATTTATTCAAATATTTAGAGCTATTTAACCAATCAAATCTTGAATATAACTTTTTAATTGAGGTTAAGTAAGAATAGATTTGAGAAAAAATGTAAAAAATATCAAGTATATACTATTTTGTGTTGAAAACTTGATTTAGCAATACTTTCAGCAAGTTTTATATTTGCTTTTATGAGTGAATCAAGATTATTTTTTAAAGTAGCCGATAAGCTGAATATAGATGCGAAACAGGTTACAGCAACAGTTGGATTATTAGATGAGGGAGCAACGATTCCTTTTATTTCCCGTTACCGTAAAGAAGTTACCGGAAGCCTTGATGAGGTACAGGTAATGCAGATTCGTGATGAAATTGAGCGTTTACGCCAGTTGGAATCACGCAGGGCGGCAATCCTGAAAAGCATTGACGGGCAGGGTAAATTAACCGAAGAATTGAAAGAAAAGATTGAAGAAGCAGAGACCTTAAGTCAGCTGGAAGATCTTTATCTGCCGTATAAACCAAAAAGAAGAACAAAAGCAACCATTGCAAAAGAAAAAGGATTGGAGCCGCTTGCATTGATGATTCTTGAGCAAAAGAACATTGACCTGGATGCGGAAGTAATGGCTTTTGTAAATGAAGAAAAAGAAGTGAAAAATCCTAAGGAAGCATTCCAGGGTGCGCGTGATATTATTGCGGAAATTGTAAGCGAGCACGCAGAAACGCGCGAGCAGATGAGGAATTTATTTAAGCGTAGTGCGATCATAAAAAGTCGTGTTATAAAAGGAAAAGAAGAAGAGGGTGAAAAATTTAAGGATTATTTTGAGTGGGAAGAACCTATTTCCCAATGTCCTTCTCACCGTATGCTGGCTATGCGTCGCGGAGAGAAAGAAGATTTCCTGATCCTTGATATCCGCCCGGAAGAAGAAGATGCAATTGCATTGATGAAAAAACAATTTGTCACTGCAAACAATGAATGCGCTAAACAGGTTGCGGAAGCAGTTGAAGATTCTTACCACCGTTTGCTGCAACCTTCAATAGAAGCGGAAACGCGTATGCTGCATAAAGAGCTGGCAGATGTAAAAGCCATACAGGTATTTGCGGATAATCTGCGTGAGCTGTTACTTGCATCACCTCTTGGGCAAAAATCGATCCTTGCAATTGACCCGGGTTTCAGAACAGGATGTAAAGTTGTTGCATTAAATAAACAGGGAAAACTCCTGGAAGATGCAGTGATCTACCCGCATGAGCCACAACGCAAAGTCATTGAAGCCGAACATGTGGTGCTTGCTTTATGTGCAAAACATAGCATTGAAGCCATTGCTATCGGAAACGGAACAGCGGGAAGAGAAACGGAAGCATTTGTTAGAAAGATTGATGTGTTACCGAAAGATATCCATGTGATCATGGTGAACGAAAGCGGCGCATCAGTATATTCTGCATCTGAAGCTGCACGCGAAGAGTTTCCTGATTATGATTTAACGGTGAGAGGTTCGGTAAGCATCGGGCGTCGTTTGGCAGATCCATTGGCTGAACTGGTAAAGATTGATGCCAAATCAATTGGAGTAGGGCAGTACCAGCATGATGTGGATCAAACATTATTAAAGAACAAACTGGATGAAGTAGTAAGTAGTTGTGTAAATGCTGTTGGTGTTGAACTAAACACGGCAAGTAAACAATTGCTGACTTATGTTTCCGGTCTCGGACCTGCACTGGCTCAGAATATTGTTGAATACCGGAATGAGAACGGACCTTTCCGTTCAAGAAAAGAATTGATGAAGGTAGCGCGCATGGGAGAAAAAGTTTTTGAGCAGGCTGCCGGATTCTTACGCATTCGTGACGGAGTTCATCCTTTGGATAAAAGCTCTGTTCACCCGGAGAGTTATCATGTAGTGGAGAAAATGGCTGCAGATGCAGGTTGTGGAATTGAAGAGCTGATGCAAAGTAAAGATTTGCGTAAGAATATCAAACTGGTGAATTACGTTAGCGATACAGTTGGTTTGCCAACACTCCAGGATATTATGAAAGAGTTGGAGAAACCAGGTCGTGATCCGCGTAAAACATTCGAAGCATTTTCTTTTACAGAAGGAGTTGATAAACCTGAAGATTTAAGAATTGGAATGAAACTTCCGGGAATTGTAACCAATGTTACTAACTTCGGAGCATTTGTAGATGTGGGTGTTCACCAGGACGGACTGGTTCATATTTCACAGCTTTCAGATACTTTTGTTGATGATCCTAATAAAGTGGTGAAGGTTGCTCAGCAGGTAATGGTTACTGTTACAGAGGTTGATCTGAAAAGAAACCGTATTGCCTTATCAATGAAGAGCGATCCGGATGCGGGACCAATTAAAGGAAGCAGTGCACCGAAGAAGGAAGAAATTAAATATGATGCGAATGATATGAATTCGGCATTGGCAGCGTTAAAACAAAAATTTGGTAAATAGCAATTAGTAATTGGTTTATTGAGTAAATGGTTTATTAGGTTAAACCTTCAACATATAAACTTAATAAACCAAATGAATCAATAAACTAAATAACATGGAAAATAAATCAGTAGAATCTTCAAAAGCACCAGAGCCGGTTGGATTGTATCCGCATGCACGTAGGGTGGGAAATCTTTTATTCCTTTCAGGAGTTGGTCCACGTGAACGAGGTACTAAAAAAATCCCCGGAGTTGAATTGGATGAAAATGGGAATATTGTTTCTTACGATATAGAAGCGCAATGTCATAGCGTATTTCGAAATATCAGGTACATTCTTGAAGATGCAGGAAGCAGCTGGGATAAAATCGTTGACGTACAGGTTTTCTTAACCAACATGAAAGACGATTTTCCAAAATACAATAAGTTGTGGGCTGAATATTTTAAAGAGAATCCGCCGTGCAGAACAACTATTGAGATCAATTGCCTTCCAACTCCAATTGCTATCGAATTGAAAGTGATTGCTACTGTTGATTAGGAACTTTATTTGTTCGCGCCCCTGATTTTTTTAATGTGAGTATTGTATTTTTCGCTGATTACAAACTCATCCCCGGTTTTGGCATATTTTACTACGGCATCAGGGAAATCTACATACTCTTTATTGTATGTGCCTCCCTGTGGAACAAGGTTCCAGCCAAGCTCAATGTGAAAACCACATTCTTCATGGCTTTTTGGTACACTGGTGTCAACGATTATTACCGAAGGCAAATATCCGTCTTTACTTATTACCAGGCTATAATAATGGTCGCGGGCTAACTCTACTTTAAATGGCACTTTACTTTCAAGGTTTTTTACTTCTTTGCCATTTTCCATTATGGAGATTTTTACCTTATCCAGTTTTTTGTCTTTATTGTCCATAGGAATACCTTTTACTTCAACACAAGTATTGTCATCGAAACTAAAAGAAGAAAGAAAAAAGGGAGCAATGATCAGAAGTAAGACTATTTTTTTCATTTAAAATGGGTTTAAATACCCGTTCATTTACACGGGTAAATAATTTTTACGGGGAAAAATGGAAAAAGGTTCGTTTTGGGCTTATTTTTTCGAAAACGAAGCTATGGCCATCTCGGCACAACGTTCTCCATCTATTGCGGCAGAAACGATTCCGCCGGCATACCCGGCTCCTTCCCCACAGGGATAAAGCCCTGAAATGCTTAAATGTTCCAAAGTATCATTATTCCTGGGAATTCGTACAGGTGTCGATGTCCGGGACTCTACCCCAACAATTATCGCCTCATTTGTTAAATAAGGACGCATTTTCTCTCCGAATCCTTTAAATCCCTGTTTTAAGGCCTTACCTATTAACGGACCCAAAACAGTTTCCATTGGCATCGATTTTAAACCGGGCTGATAAGAACATTCGGGCAAATCGGTACTTATTTTTTGATTAAGAAAATCAAGCAGGCGTTGTGCAGGAGCAACCTGTGTTTTGCCACCACTAATCCAGGCCGAATATTCCAGCTCTTTTTGGAAATTTAAAGCAGCCAGCGGGTTTTTAAAAGGATCCTCTTTCAGATCAGTAAGTTTTATTTCCGTAACAATCCCTGAATTTGCATAAGGATTATTTCGTTTGGAAGGACTCCAACCATTTGTAACAACCTGTTCAGGTCCGGTTGCACAGGGAGCTATGATTCCACCCGGACACATGCAAAATGAGTATACGCCCCGATCGCCAACCTGGTGAACCAAACTGTATGATGCGGCAGGTAAATATTCTCTTTTCGTGATAAGTTCATCATATGTTCCGCAATGATATTGAACTCGATCAATTATTTCCTGTGGATGTTCGGCTCGTACTCCCATTGCAAAAGCTTTGGCTTCAATTGCGATGTTTTTGGAATGTAACAATTCGTAAATGTCGCGGGCTGAATGCCCGGTTGCAAGAATTACTTTAGTTGTTTCAATTATTTCTACCCTTCCGCTGGCATAGGAAACAGTTATGGTTTTAATTTTATCCTGCTTCGTTTCTATATTCACCAGCTTTGATCCGAAGCGTACTTCACCACCTTGTTTAATAATTGTTTCACGGATAGCTTCAATAATTCCCGGAAGTTTGTTTGTTCCTATATGTGGATGCGCATCAACAAGAATTTCTTCTTTTGCGCCATGATAGATGAGTGCCTTTAATATCTTATCAATACTGCCTCGTTTCCCTGAACGGGTGTATAGCTTACCATCACTGTAAGTTCCTGCCCCGCCTTCCCCAAAACAATAATTGGATTCAGGATTTACAATATGTTCTTTATTAATAGCAGCCAAATCGCGCCTGCGTTCTTTTACATTTTTTCCTCGTTCAAAAATTACAGGTTTATAACCAAGCTCAATGCAACGCAATGCTGCAAACAATCCTGCAGGCCCGGCACCAATAATGTGTATTACAGGTTTATTTTCAACGTTTAGGTAATGGATACCCAAATCAGTAGGTGTAAGTGGTTCATTAATGAATGCCTGGACTTTTACATTGATACGAATGCGGCGATTTCTTGCATCAACAGAGCGCTTCAGTAATTTAATAGAAAATGAATCTTTTGGATTTAAAACCAGTTCATCCGACACTAGTTCCTTAAGCAGGTCTTCGGTAAATGCCACTTTGGGCTCGGTTACCAGGTTTAATTCTTTTATCATAGTTCATGGAAGGGTTTCTATCCTTCAAATGTTATGGAAAATAAAAATATGTGCGAATTAAGCTTGTCTATTGGTTTTGTAAAGAATTTATTATCCTGGATCAGGATGTTTTTTACACCCACCATTACTTTTCCTTCCAGTGAAAGTTTGAAATAAGGAAGATAAAAGTCAACACCGCCTCCTGCTTCGTAATAAAAGTCATTTGATCTTAAACGAACAACAAAGTCGTCGGCCTTTTGTTTCTTCTGCGATGCAAGATCTATACTATAGTTTCCTCCACCCAATACATATGCACCAAAATTACCCAGGCGTTTCGATTGTAGCTTGAGATCAATTGGAAAATTGATAAAAGTTGATTCTATTTTTTTTGTAGTTGTAAATGTAGTATCGTTGTGATACGGCTTGGAGAATGTATAGATCAATTGCCTTGAACCAAAGGCAATATTGGGGAGAAAACGTAAACGTAAATATTCCTGCAAACGTACATCACAAATAATCCCCAGGTTAAATCCTGTTTCGGGCTTTGTAGAAATGGATTTTAAGCTGATGGTATCATTTGGATACACAATAGAATCGTACATGTTTGTATACAATTCCGAATTGGGAACCGCATGTACACGAAAATCGGTGCTGTTCACGCCAATACTAAAGCCAAAATGGATGTGCTGTTTATAGAAGCGAGGAAGATTGCCTCCCTGGTCGCCTCTTCCCCATTGCGCCATAGCCGTTGTAGAGTATATCAGCAGGATTAAGCAGCTAAACCTCAGAAAATATGTATGCAATTGTCTGTACGTCACTTCTTGTGCACTAGAACGTCAAAAGTACGAAATTATTTTGTTGCGGTATAAATACAGGCTACTCCAAAAGTCAATGCCTTATATTTAGGAGTTTTGTAGCCAACTTTAGCCATTATGGCTGTGAAGTTCTCGAAGTCAGGGAAAGCCTGTACAGACTCCGGAAGATAGGTGTAAGCGGCATTATCCTTAGAAAAGATCTTACCAATAAGTGGTAATATTCCCAGGAAATAGATGTTATACATATATTTAAAGAAGCCACGCGGTTTGGAGAATTCAAGAATCACTACTTTTCCCCCGGGTTTTAAAACACGCAGCATATTGCTCAACCCCAATTCAAGGTTCTCAAAGTTACGTACACCAAATCCAACTGTAATTACATCAAAGCTATTGTCAGGGAAGTTAAGATTTTCGGCATCGCCTAAACTTAGCACTACTTTGTTTTCCAGGTTGGCTTTTTTGATCTTCTCTTTACCAAAATCCAGCATGCCCTGTGAAATGTCAACGCCGGTAACTTTTTTAGGATTGGCTCTCAGTGCTGCAATGGCAAAATCCCCGGTTCCTGTTGCTATGTCCAGCACATATTCAGGTTTCAGATCAACAAAAGTATCAACTGCTTTTTTTCTCCATTTGTGATGGATCCCAACCGACATTACCTGGTTAAGCGTATCGTAACGATTGGCAATTTTGTTGAACATGGTTGCCACCTGCTGTTTTTTGCTTTCACCTGAATGATATGGAGTAACCGGTTCCTGGGACATAGAGAAAAATTGAGGTTGCAAAGGTCGTAATTTTTTTGGTTTTAGCGAAAAATTAAATAGAGCGATTTGAGTCGTAAAATGTATTTAATACTTCACGCAGATTTAGCTTCGCTGAGAAAGGTTCGCTGATCTCGCAGATTTTTATATTCAATAGTGGGCACAGATCCAGCCGCTATTTACCGATAAAATTATAATAAATCGTATCTGTGGCATCAGTGTAATCTGTGTCTTTCCTGGCTGGATTATTATGGTTTGTACTAAGAAATTTTGATGTGATGCCAAACAAAAAGCGGCCTTTTTAAGAGGCCGCCTTCATGTTTATTGGATCTTGCAATTATGCCACACTTATCTCTTTCACAGCTTTTTTAGCTTCCACTAATTTTGGGATCTCAACAAACAATATCCCGTTTTTGTATTCAGCCTTGATGTTCTCGTCATTTGCATTTTCAGGCAAGGTGAAGTTTCTGCTGAATGAATTGTAGGAGAACTCTTTTCTTGAGTATCCTTTTTCCTTTTCGTTTACTTCCGTTTTCTTCTCGGCTGAAACAGTGAGTGTTTTATTGTCTACGTTGATTTTGAAATCTGCTTTCTCAAAGCCCGGTGCTGAGAATTCGAGCTCAAAATTGTTTTCATTTTCGTGAATGTTCACAGCTACACTTTTAGATAATGCAGATTTGAAACTTGAACCTCCTTGAATCAGGTCATTAAACACTTCATCGAACAGAGGAGAAAGACCGAAGCCGTTTCTTGTTTTTTGCGGGTTATTTACTTTTACTAGCATGATATTTTGTTTTTTATTGGTTATGCTACCTGT
>DASWXS010000061.1:0-7520 GCA_036405375.1 Bacteroidia bacterium | reverse complement strand
AAAGAAAAAGAAATGCTATAAAGAGTTGTTTGGTCTGCATATGTATTTTAGTTGCTAGTTCATGAGCAGGTCAATCGCCTCTTTTCGGGTGGAGACGAAATTGATATGCTTTTGTTTATTGCTTTCTGAAATAAAATCTTTCAGGCTTTTGGAAGCGAAGTTACTGAAATCTCCAACAATAGCCAGGCGAACGCGATAGGTAGAAAATTTCTGAAGCACTTCCCCAGCTATTCCGGTGCTGAGGTCAAAAAATTCCGCAGTAATATTTTTTTGATATATAATCAACTTATCAAATCCCTGGTAATAAGTATTTCCTAATAACTCAAGTCCTTCTTCAGGAGAATTTAGTATAATATCTTCTGAGATAATTTCAGCAATAGAGCTATTGTTTATAGATATAATCCGGATATTCATTTTAAGCGGTAAGCATTACAGGTCTTTCGGCTTTTTCCCTGCCTGTACTTTTAACATTCCCAAAATTGCACCAAATATCGCCCCTGTTGTGAGGATGGATTTTATTCCTGTGAGATAAGCAATAATTCCTGCGGGAACGCCTATAACAACAGCTCCAAGCACAGCCCATAAAACAATGTTCCAGCCATGCTTTTTAATTTTTTGCGCGGCATCGGCATGGGCTTTTTCAAAATCAAGACCTTCATTTACATATAGTTTATAGCTTTTAAAAAATGAATCTAACACTTCCTCTTCTTTGTTTCCCATTGATTGTCCGGTATTCGCTATATCCAGTTTGGCTTTTATTTTATTACCGGTTATCTCAACAGTTAAATCAGATTTCCATTTCAATGGGTCGAAAGTAAAACCATTACGAAGAATAGATCCTTTTTTAAACTTTAAATTATTACCATTTTGTTCAACCAGTTTAAATTCTGACCGGGTAAAAAAGTGAATGGTTTTCTCCACTACCTGTGTAGGATCGGTTATTTCAAATTCTATCGGTTTGTACACTGATATAAGGTTAAATTTTCAATTGTAGTATTTCCTAACTGCCAAAGATACTTATTCTTAATCTACCTGTCCGTAAAATCGACAAACGATTTTCCATCGTACCGGCACAAACCGGTCAATCTTGTTCCAAACCAGATATTTCCATCCTTATCCTCTTTTATGCAAAATATACAATTATGACTGAGGCCATCTTTTGTTGTAAACAATTTTAACGAATGTCCGTCGTATCTCCAGGCTCCTCCAATTCCTCCATCCCACATATTGTCGCTATTAGTGCCGATCCACATGTTTCCGTTTTTGTCTTCGAACATAGCAAGAATGGTGTCTTTTTTCAATCCAATTTTTTCGGTGTAATTGCTAAAGGATTTTCCCTGCCCGACCGAATCATCCTGTTGGGCATCATAAGAATAAATACCCTTAAATGGATTCAGGAATAAGATGTCTCCTTTCCTGGTTTCAATAATGGAACGAAAAAAACTGATACCATCGGGTTTGAAATTAGTAAGTGAAGTACCATCGAAACACACAATTCCTTCACCTTTCATATATCCTGAAGCAAACCAGATGTTTCCCTTTTTATCCTGCAGCATACTTAAAACATCTTTAAGATGCAGGCTATCTTTATTCTGAATTGTTGCATTTTCCAGGAAAGGTATAAAAAGAGGAATTCCATTTTCGCCAAAATCTCCCGGCACATGTGTATAAATACCATTATTGGTGCTAAACCAGATCTTATCATTTTTATCCTGCATAATGCTCCACACAAAATTATCGGCAGTGTGATAGATGTATGGTACTTTTTTGTGATCAGATGCATTAACCACATTTGCCATAATCAATACATTGCTGAAGTCTTTTTTTGAAGGTATTGTACCGGAGGGTTTGTATATAATCAGTCCGTTGCGGGTTCCAAACCACATCTTTCCGCTTTTGTCTTCCATGCAGCAAAGTATATCATCGTGTTTCAAGCCATCAAGGTGTGTGAAATTCAGGAAGGATTGTTCTTTGCCCGAATCTCCCGGGCGAGCTTCATAAACATAAATGCCATTACCCCCGGTTCCAAACCACATATTGCCTGCTTTATCCTGCAAGGCACATTGAACCGAAAAAAATTCCTGCGGGTATTGTGTAATGAAATAATTTTTTTTGATTGTTGAGATCCCGTTAAAAGCAGGTTTCGATTCAATCTGCCCCTTACATGAAGTAATGCTCAATAGAAAAGATAAAACACAAATGAAAGTGTATGATCCGAATATTCTCATGGAATTTTTTTTAATCTGCCTGGATTACAACCTGCAAAACCCACATTAATTATACCAGTATTTCAGCTATTCAATAAAAAAATCCCACACACCTGGGTGCATGGGATCATTTATTTTAGATTGGAACCAAGACCAACTCATTTAACGAAATCAGTCTTGATTCTCATGTCTTGCGCCTCGACTATGCTCGACGTGACACGAGAATTCTGGCTAAACCGCCAATTTCTTATAACGCAACCTTTTCGGCTCTACATTACCTAAACGCTTCTTGCGATTCTCTTCGTATTCGCTGTATCCACCTTCGAACCAATATACAGAAGAATCTCCTTCGAAAGCAAGAATATGCGTACAAACACGGTCAAGGAACCATCTATCGTGACTAATAATTACCGCACAGCCCGCAAAGTTTTCCAAACCTTCTTCCAAAGCACGAAGTGTATTTACGTCCAAGTCGTTAGTAGGCTCATCGAGCAACAACACGTTACCTTCTTCTTTCAATGCCATTGCTAAATGCAAACGGTTACGTTCACCGCCCGAAAGCACACTTACTTTTTTACCCTGGTCACTTCCACTGAAGTTGAAACGGGAAATGTATGCACGCGATACCATGTTACGTCCGCCCAATACAATATTATCCAATCCGCCGGAAATCACATCAAATACGGTTTTGTTTGGATCCAGCTCCTTGTGGTTCTGATCTACATAAGAAACTTTTACGGTAGGACCAACTTTAAATGAACCACTGTTCGGTGTTTGCTCTCCCATGATCATACGGAACAAAGTTGTTTTACCTGCACCGTTTGGACCAATAATACCAACGATACCTGCAGGTGGCAATTTAAAATTCAGGTTCTCGTATAATAAACGATCACCAAATCCTTTTGCCACATCGATCGCCTCAATCACTTCATTACCTAAACGAGGTCCGTTCGGGATAAAGATCTCCAGGTTCTCTTCTTTGTCTTTGGTATCTTCGTTCAACATTTTTTCGTAGTTGTTCAAACGGGCTTTTTGTTTCACACCACGGCCTTTAACACCCTGGCGAACCCAATCCAACTCACGTGCTAATATTTTCTGACGTTTGCTTTCGGTTTTCTCTTCCTGTTTCAAACGCTCTCCTTTTTGCTCTAACCAGCTGCTGTAGTTACCTTTCCATGGAATACCTTCTCCACGGTCAAGCTCAAGAATCCAGCCGGCAATGTTATCAAGGAAATATCTATCGTGGGTTACAGCGATGATGGTTCCTTTGTACTGACGTAAATGCTGCTCTAACCAGTCAACCGACTCAGCGTCTAAGTGATTGGTAGGCTCATCCAATAAAAGAATATCCGGTTCCTGCAATAACAAACGACATAAAGCCACACGACGACGCTCACCACCTGATAATACATTGATAGGCGTATCGCTGTCAGGGCAACGTAATGCATCCATTGCTCTTTCCAAACGGTTATCTAAGTTCCATAGATCATGCTGATCGATCAACTCCTGCAACTGTGCCTGGCGGTTGATGAGCTTATCCATTTTATCAGGATCGTTCAATACTTCTTCATCCATGAACTTGTTGTTCACTTCCTCGTATTCGTTCAGAATATCCACGTGTGCCTGCGCACCTTCACGAACGATCTCAATAACTGTTTTGCTTTCATCCAGCTTTGGCTCCTGCTCAAGGATCCCTATACTATACCCCGGTGATTGGTGAATCTCCCCCAAATAATCTTTATCAATACCTGCCATAATGCGAAGTAATGATGACTTACCCGAACCATTAAGACCGAGAACCCCGATTTTAGCTCCGTAGTAGAATGATATGTAAATATCTTTTAAAACCTGTTTTTGTGGCGGATGTATTTTGGATACATTCACCATGCTATAAATGATTTGCCTGCCTTCTGACATGATTAAGAAATTTAGGGTGCAAATATAGGGTTTTTAACGGCATTTCTTACACGCGCCACTCCTTAATTCCGCGTCACCAATCCCGGGTCATTCACCCTGGTCGTGCCTGGTCCAGGTAAGCCTGGAAATATCATAACCCATATTTTTTGCGATCTTCAAATACTCTTCTTCTATATCTCCCGGAATTTCCCGTTTCCTGGAAAGGATCCATAAATAATGAAGGTTTCTCCCGGCAATCAAAGCATACTGGTAATCCTTATCGATAGCAATAACATTATAGCCCGAATAAAAAGGCCCGAAAAAAGAAACCTGCAGCTTTCCCTCATTGGTATCTGCAACAAACTTTGCTTTACCAATACTCTGCTTCCATTTTTTCTTTTTGCTGTCGTAGCCCATATTAATAACGTTAACTGTACCATCTGTATTTTTTATATACATGGCAACCACATTTTTCAAATCTTTTTCCCAGTAATAATCGAAACGGGCAATCTCAAACCATTTCCCAACGTATTTGTCGAGATAGAAAGGTTTCACTGCTTTTACTTTAGCAGGAATAGTTGTTCTGCCGATAATACTGAACCAGGCTATAAGTATTAAAAAGGCTGTTCCCAATATGGATATAATCACTACCATGATCTTTATTGACAACTATGAAATTAGGATGCCAGCTTCAATTAACATTTGTTTAAATTCTTTTTTGCTGGCAACACTTTTGCGTCATTTACAAATAAAAAGTCATGTTTAATTCCTTCCAAAAAATCACCACTAATTTGTGGTTTGACAACCAGGCCCAGGAAGCTGCGAATTACTATACGTCCATTTTCAAAAACTCGAAATTGGGCAAAATCATTCATTATGGAAAAGAAGGCCAGGAAATTCACAAAATGCCTGAAGGCTCTGTGATGACTGTAGAGTTTGAGGTAGAAGGCCACACTTTCGTGGCGCTCAACGGAGGACCTTTGTTTAAATTCAACGAATCGGTTTCATTTATTGTGAATTGCAAAGACCAGGAAGAGATCGATTATTACTGGGAACGCCTTAAAGAAGACGGAGATCCTGCTGCCCAACAGTGTGGATGGCTGAAAGATAAGTTTGGCGTATCGTGGCAAATTGTCCCCACTATGTTAACCGAACTGGTGAGCGATCCGGATTCGGAACGTTCACAAAGAGCATTCGGCGCAATGATGAAAATGAAAAAAATAGTTATCGAAGATCTGCAGAATGCTTTTGATGGTGTAAGATCGTTGGACAAAACAGCATAATGAAAGGATTGACCTATATAAGTTTCCTTTTAGTAATCTCATATGGCACACCATCCTGTTCGGATGAAAAAGAAAGAATAGACGCCGAAAAAATAGTAGAAGTTATGAGTAAAGTAAATGCACCGCCTCTTAAAGAGAAAAAAACTCCGGAAGAAGAAAAAATAGATTCTTTTTTTACCGCTTACGAAAAGTTATACAACGACGCTTTATCTTCTGAAAAAATAGACGTGTTTACTACTGCTGAATGTTTTTCTGCCTGTTTCATAGAAGCCATTCCCGGCGGAGTAACCTGCGGCACTAACGATAAAGAATTCAAAAAAAGAATCAAACAGGGCTATGCCTTTTACAAAAGCGTTGGTACGCAATCCATGCATATTGTAGATAAAGAGATAACCGTTCTGAACAAATACCATATCATGGTAAGATGAGCAAAAGGCTTTCAAAGAAAAAGGGATCATTCCCTATAAAGAATAAACGCTCAATCAAAATCTGCTTAAATTTGTGGTATCGCAAATGAAACTATTCGCTGAAGATTCACAGTTAAATTTATTGCCTTACCAGGGTACTGTAAATTATTTTGGCAGGGTTTTATCCAAACAGGAAGCAGACCATTATTATGAAATTCTACTGAACACTATCGAATGGAAAAACGACGAGGCTGTGATATTCGGAAAACGTATTGTTACATCCCGGAAAGTTGCCTGGTACGCAGAGGAGAATTTTCCATATACCTATTCCAATACCACTAAACATGCTCTTCCCTGGACGAAAGAATTGCTGGACCTAAAGCAACTGGCTGAAAGAAAAACGGGAGCAACTTTCAATTCCTGCCTGTTGAATCTTTATCACAATGGCGACGAAGGAATGGCCTGGCACAGTGACGATGAAAAAGCTCTTTTAAAAAATGGAGCCATTGCCTCCTTAAGTTTTGGTGCTGAACGAAAATTTGGGTTTAAGCATAAACGTACCAAAGAAACTGTTTCCCTGCAACTGGAACATGGAAGTTTGCTGGTAATGAAGGATGAAACTCAAACACACTGGATGCATCGCTTACCTCCTACCACAAAAATAAACACACCCCGGATCAATCTCACATTCAGAACTATTACCAGGGAATAAATTCTTCATATTATGAATTTCGAACTCTTACCTATATTGGATAAAATAATAGAGCTGTATCAAAAGCCCCGCACTTTTGAACGCTTCCGGGAATACCTGGCTTTACTTTCGGGAGATACCAAAAACGACCTGGAAGTGCCAATAGGAGCATTCAATCCTATGGCAAAAGAGCACATTCTTTATAAACTGGATGAATTTAAAAAGTTGGGAGCGGAAGAGATTGCCAGGGAAGAATTAAAAAAATTGAATGAAGAAACAAAAAACCTGGATCCTAAAACCACTCTTAAAGTTGTACTGTGTGTTTCGGATGATCTTAAAGGAGCGTGGACCAATCGTTTTACTTCTGATTACGATAGCAAATTCAAATTAAACGGTTTGATCAGCCGTAATTTTTGCACCCCTATTTTCTGGACAGGTGAGAAATATTCAAAACAATTAATTGCAGATCGGATCCGTGAATATTGTTACCGGTCGGTTTACCGGCTCTCCCATCCTGCTCCACAAACACTTGAGGAACATATTTTACAGGAGCAATTCGTTTACAAAAAGTCGGTGTCAAAACCCGGAGTTATAATTGATTTCAATACGCTTGATTCGTTTTACCGGGCTCAGAAAACGAATGACGATTACCTTACTATATTTAATTTCCTGTATGGCGATAGTGCTATGGAATCGCTTGGTAATACTGCTAAAGGAATAAGTGAAGAAATGGCTGGTTATAAGTATGCACAATGGCTTGCTTTACATTAACCCTTTTCCTCCAAAGCCATCTTCATAAACTTCTTCACTTCGGGGTTTACATCATCGGTTAACAGCATCCTGAAATGATGGTTGAACTGCCTGGTATCGCCCGGAACCGGGGCGATCTTCTGAAAACAAAGATTGTTTTCGTGCGCAGTTTTAAACGGGAAAACCACGTGTATAAAATTCTTTCCTAATTGAGTGATGTATGCGATCCGTTTATTTCCATTGGAAATACCGATCATTGTTTTGGCAGGCAACACTTCAATAGCAC
>DASWXS010000060.1:0-10772 GCA_036405375.1 Bacteroidia bacterium | reverse complement strand
CATTGGTTACATTCTCACTCAGCTTTTCCAGCTTTGTATACATCTTATTTTTGTAATGTGTAACATACAGGTTTTCTATCTTGTCGGCATCAATATGATCAATGTATACTATTAGTTCCTGCCCGTTGGGTTTAAGCCCAACAATCTCTTCATCCAATGTTGTATTTACCTGCGGGCTCAGGTTTTTTGCTTTGTCCCATTTACCATCCAAAACCGGGCAGTAAAAAATATCTGAAGAAAAATACCCATCTGTTTCTACTGCGGTGGCATGGCCTCCTTTCCGGCGGGAAGTAAAAAATATAGTTTGTTCGTCAGCTGTAATAAATGGAAAGTAATCAGGGAATTCTGAATTTACTTCAGGGCCCGCGTTGGTAAACGTAATATTGACAGGAAACTTCACAAGCTCTTTGGCGTTGTTACACATTTCAATTTGGTGATCAGTTTTTTCAACCTCTTTCTTGTCTTTCGGCACGAAGGATTTATATTTTGTATACGCCTGGATCGCTTCATCATATTTACCAGCCAGGTGATAAGCTCTACCAAGGAAAAACCAGGTATCGGTTTCACATTTAGGATCCTTGCTTGCAGCTTCAAAGTATTTAACCGATTCTGCTTTATTGAGATGTGTACGTAAATAACAGATTCCTAAACGATAATTGTATTCAGTGTTTTTTGGTTCTTTAGCCAGCAGATTTTTATAGATTGGCATGGCCATCAGGTAATTGTAATGCTTGTAATGTTCTTTCGCTTCTTCGGGATCGCTGCTCGCTTTTTTTTGCGGTTGCGCGAAAGCGAACGAAACGGAGATGAACAAACAAACTATGGTTACAATTGGCCTCATCAGGGGATTTTACAAAGGCACAATGTATAAAATTCATGCCAAACTATCAATAGCGGGTTACTGTTTTTTCGAAAGACGATGCAGGGTATCCTTTTCCTTTTTACTTAAACTGTCGTAGCCCGATTTATGGATCTTTTCCAGTAGTTCATCGAGGCTTTTTTGTTCTTCAAAGCGGGCCTTGTTGTATTCATAGTCGTCCCGACTGGTATTATGCACCACTTTCAATTTTGATCTTCGCTTACCTAAATCGTTAAACCAGGTTCCAATATCATTACGGTTTTTCAGCTGCAGGCCATAGATCATCCCAAATATAGCTCCGCCAATGTGAGAGATCTTCCCACCTGTGTTCATAGAAATATCCAACAAAGATGACATTACAAAAACCGCGGTTACTACCCATTTTAATTTTACTTCGCCAAACAGGAAAAGATGCACCGGCATATTGGGGGCATAAAAACCTATAGCAACTGCAATAGCCGTAACAGAAGCCGAAGCTCCGATCAGCTTACCGCCAATTCCAGGAATGATCAATGCAGAAATAAAAAACAACAGGGCACCACAAATACCACCCGCCAGGTAAACAAAAAGCAATCGGTTATTTCCTATAATTGCCACAAAAAGCTGGCTCATAAAAAAGAGCATGAGCATATTATAAAAAACATGTCCCAGGTCCAAATGCGTAAACATATAGGTGAACACACCCCATAAATGTTTAACAAAATCCATTGGTTCGGAATATGCCGCCGTATAATCTGCCAGGTTCAGTTCCCTTCCACTGAGGTGAAAGGCAAGATTGCAGATAAGAAATACCGCCACATTGATAATGATCAATTGGATCAATGTACCGCTGGCTTTAAAACTGCCTGATATTTTATCAAAAAATGACATTTCTAATTATCAATAAAAATGGGTTCTGTCTTTTTTCCAGAGCATAATCAAAATGAAACCAAAAAGCATGCCTCCAAGATGAGCAAAGTGAGCAACGTTATCCTGATCGTTCGCAATGGCCGAATAGATCTCTATTGCACCATACAGGATAACAAAATACTTCGCTTTAATAGGAATAAAGAAGTAAATATTGAGATAGGTATTCGGGAACAGCATACCAAAAGCAAGCAGTAACCCGAATAACGAACCAGACGCACCTACAATAACGTTTGCGTTTAAGTACTCGGTTTTAAACTGGTCAAGGTAATCATGTGCCGCCATTATAGCTCCTGCATGATCAGACGAAGTAAGCATAGCATTATACTTCTCTGCAAACGCGTTAAAGTTTATTGAAGTTTCGTAAGAAATACTGCTACGGAATTGCGCTCCATTTATAAATGCTTCAAATGACTCAATCGTCATGTTCGTATGCAAATTATTGATGGTGTCAAGCAAAGGAGTAATCTGGAAATAATACACAACGTATTGCGTTAACGCCGCTCCCATACCGGTAAGCAGGTAGAAAATAAGAAAGCGCTTGGAACCCCATACATTCTCCAATACTGTTCCGAAGGTCCAGACCGCAAACATATTGAAGAAGATATGCATGAAATTACCATGCATAAAAATGTAGGTAACAAACTGATAAGGCTTGAAATAATCTGCCGCATAATAATGAAGACCGAGATAATCTTTCAGGTCGATGTTCATTTTATACTCCAGTACTACCTGGGCAAGGAACAGGATACCACTGATAATTAAAATATTTTTAACTACCGGAGATAAAAGCTGAAAGCCACCTGGTCTGAATTCGTTTGGACTCATTTATCTCTTTTTAAATAATTTATCCAGCTCCTGGATATTTAGTGTGGTTATAATTGTTTTTCCGGAAGGGGAAAAGGAAAAATTCTCCAGCGAGAACAAATGTTCGGTAAGTAATTGCATTTCCTGCATACTTAATTCTTTTCCATATTGAATGCAGGTTTTCTTGGCAATAGAACGGCACAGGTTTTCCCGAACTTCCAGCTTAACATCAATATTATTGAGTTTGTAGTTTTCCAATATCCCTTCAATCATTTCTATGCTGTTCTGACCGGTAAGATCGGCAGGAACGCCGTGCACAACAACGGTGTTCTTTCCAAAATTTTCAATTTCAAAACCCAGGTACTTTAATTCTTCTTTTAATTCCTGCACCAGGTTAAAGTCGATTGGGCTCAATTCAACAGTTTGGGGAAATAATTCCTGCTGTGAATGAATAGCATTGGTACCAAATGCCTTCAGGTAATGATCATACATCACCGTTTCGTGTGCCCTGTGCTGATCGATCAGCAAGAGGCCTTCCTGCGATTCGGTCACAATATATTTATTGTGAAGCTGGAACAGTTTGCCAATCTTCAGCTCTGTTCTGTTTTGCTCGAACAGCTGTTCCTGCTCTTGCTCCGTTTCAAACTGGTGTTCGTTTTGCCCGGTGGTATGCGTTTGATAAAGCGATTGCCAGTTCTCTTTGTTATTCTTATACAAAGAGTTTTCGTAATTCTTGCTGGAACTGCTTGATTTAAAAGGGTTGTAATCCGGGTTGTAAGTGATCTGCGGCGCTTTTATTTCTTCCTTTGGTTTGGAGTAATCAATTTCGAATGATTGTTCCAGGTCAAAATCAAGGCTTGGTGCCAGGTTGGCTTTTCCAAGCGCACGTTTGATTGCCGTTTTAAGAATCACAAAAAGCGTTTTTTCATCCTCGAATTTGATCTCTGTTTTGGTAGGATGAATATTAATGTCAATGGTATGCGGAGGAAGATCAATAAAAATAAAATAAGCAGGAAATTCATCGCCGCTAATTAAATCAGTGTAAGCATCCGAAACAGCGAAATTTAAATATGGACTCTTGATGAAACGATTATTCACAAAAAAGTATTGCTCTCCTCTTTTCTTTTTCGCAGCAGATGGTTTGCCCACATATCCTTTAATGGAAAAACCCGGCGTAACTTCATTTACTGCAACAAGATTTCCTTTAATGCTGGAGCTGAACAAATTTTCTATACGAACTATCAGTTGCGATGAAGGCAACTGATACATTTCATTGTTGTTATTAAAAAGGCTGAATGAAATTTCGGGATGTGCCAGGGCCACTCGTTCAAATTCATCAACAATATGTTTTAATTCTATGCTATCGTTCTTTAAAAAATTACGGCGTGCCGGGATGTTGAAGAAAATATTTTTAACAGAGAGTGAAGTTCCAACTGCAGTGCTGCAAGGTTCCTGTTTTACAATTTTGTTTCCTTCATTTTCAATCAACACACCTACCGGGTTATCAGGTGTCCTTGTTTTCAGCTCTACCTGAGCAACAGCCGAAATAGCAGCCAATGCTTCTCCACGGAAACCTTTGGTATGTATATTAAAAAGATCTTCTGCCGATTTTAATTTGGAAGTAGCATGACGCTCAAAACACATCCGCGCATCGGTCTCACTCATGCCTTTACCATTATCGATAACCTGCACAAGTGTTTTGCCTCCGTCTTTCACAATCAATTTTATGGAAGTGGCACCGGCATCCACGGCATTTTCCAGCAGTTCTTTTACAATAGAAGCGGGGCGTTGCACCACCTCTCCTGCTGCAATTTGGTTGGCCACATTTTCGGGCAATAATGATATAATATCCGGCATACTTGAGCCAACGAATGTACAAAATAAAGGGGGCAAAATAAAACGTATAAACGCTAAAAAATTTTAAGAATTATTAGAATACCGACAAAGATTCCACCGATTTCGCAGATTAAGATGTTGCATAGATTTTAGTCTGCCACAGGCAGACAAACCTATGTAAATTACAGTGTTACATTGTATCACAAAGGTCATACACCTGTGTAATCAGCACAATCTGTGTTTGCATTTTTTGAATATAACACGATCATTTCGATTAATCATATGTAACTGTAAATTCCGGTCACAAAAAACTATATTCTGTAGTATTTCGCCTCCAAATTTGGCGGAACTTGCCTGTAAATCAGGTGAAACCATGAATGAGGACTTTTTACATTATGTCTGGAAATATGGCCTTTTCGATCAGAACAATTTGAAATCCGCTTGCGGGAAGGAAATACGGATCCTGAAATGCGGTGACCATAATTTTGACAGCGGACCTGATTTTTTCAACGCACAGGTTTGGATAGATGGGACACTTTTGGCTGGTAATGTAGAAATTCACACCAATACCTCTGATTGGAACAAACATTTGCATCAATCGGATAAAACATACAACAATGTAATTCTTCATGTGGTTTTGAATGATGACAAAGAAATTAAAAATGAAAGGAGCGAACTTATGCCAACACTCGAATTAAAATTCAGAATATTTCCGAATGTTCAGCGCAATTATGAGTTATTGAACACCTCTAAAAAAAGCATTGCCTGTTCAGGTATGCTTTCTGATGTTCCTGAACATACTACTGCCATTTGGCTACAGCGTATGGCTATTGAACGGCTGGAAGAAAAAACAGCTTTTGTTGAACAGCTTTATTTGCAGAATAAGAAAGACTGGCTGGAAACATTTTATCAACTCCTCGCCCGGAATTTTGGTTTCAAAACCAATGGGGATGCATTTTATCTTTTGGCTAAACAATTGCCTTTACAGATCATCGGAAAACACCGTAATGATCTGTTTCAACTGGAGAGCTTGCTGTTTGGCCAGGCAGGTTTATTGGATGACCAGCTGGAGGAGCCATATGCACAAAAACTGCAAAACGAATATACATTCCTGCGAAAAAAGTATTCTCTTGTTCCTTTGCAAAAAGAAAACTGGAAATACCTTCGTATGCGACCGGTAAATTTCCCAACCATACGTATTGCACAATTCGCGGCACTTTTGCATACTTCGTCGTATTTGTTCTCCAGGATACTCGAAAACAGTTCTGTAGCTGAGATCAGGCAACTATTTAGTGCTAAGGCCTCTTCTTTCTGGGATACTCATTATTCATTTACCTCACCTTCAAAAAAGATGGCAAAAGAAATAGGTGAAACAGCTACGGCGAATATCCTGATCAATACCGTTGCTCCACTGCTGTTTACTTATGGAAGAATAAAACAGGATGAAAAATATACTGAAAAGGCAATCGATCTGCTCAACGACCTGGAACCAGAAAATAATAAAATAACCAGGGAATACTCGCAGGCAGGCTTAATACCCAAAAATGCGGCCGAATCGCAGGGCATGCTGAACCTTAATAAAAACTACAGTTTAAAATCGGGGTGCTTAAAATGTTCAATTGGTAACAGTTTGTTAACGGCATAGGCATTTACATTTGTATACAATCCAATAATTTTCTTATTTTTGTATAAGCATCATGATAAACAAGATTATTACATGGTTTGAGCAGCAAGCCTTTGGTGTTTGCGAATGGTGGGGCAAAAAGCTCGGCATCAGCACTACTCATGTGCGTATGTATTTTATTTATCTTTCCTTTTTCACCATTGGCTCGCCGGTAATCATGTATTTCATCATGGCTTTTATCCTTGAGCACAAAGAGTTTTTCAAACCACGCCGGTTCAGAAGGAAGAGCGTTTGGGATTTATAATTCCCAGGCACAGATTCCGCTGATTTCACTGATATTGTTTAATTTCTGTGAAATTTATTCCAAAAACATTACAACATAAAATAATCCGTGCAATCTGTGTAATCAGTGTCTTGCATTTCTTACCTTTGTAGTCCTCATGAAGTCGTTCAACATACCCGAATTTTACAGGAGTCCTTTAATTTCATCTATCAAACAGATAAGAAAAGCCAAAGACCCCCGTAAAAAAGACTTTTCTCCAACTTACATAGATTTTGGTCCGGTTGCATTTTATATCGCACGCCATTTTGGTTTTTGTTATGGAGTAGAGAATGCAATTGAAATTTCATTCAGGGCAGTTGACGAAAATCCGGGAAAGAATATTTACCTGCTGAGCCAGATGATCCATAACCCGGAAGTGAATAAAGACCTGGAAGATGCCGGCGTGAAATTTTTACAGGATACTTACGGAAATCAGCTCATTCCATTCGATACTATAACAACCGAGGATATTGTTCTCATTCCTGCTTTCGGCACTACACTCGAAATAGAAAAAATGCTGGAAGAAAAAGGAATTGAAATTCAGAAATACAATACCACCTGTCCTTTTGTGGAACGTGTTTGGAAACGTGCAGAGCAAATCGGGGGTGAAGATTACACGATCATCATTCACGGAAAGAATAACCACGAAGAAACACGCGCAACTTTTTCACACAGTAAACATTACAGCAAAGCAATTGTTGTAAAAGACCTCGAAGAATCGAAAAAACTGGCTGCTTACATTAAAGGTGAAAAAGATCTTTCGGCATTTGCAGAAGAATTTAAAGGAAAATATTCGGAAGATTTCGATCCTGCAAAAGACCTGCAAAAAGTTGGTGTGATCAATCAAACTACCATGCTGGCAACAGAAACACAGGAGATAGCAGATTTTTTCAGGCAGGTAATGATCGAAAAATATGGCGAAGAAAACATGAAACAGCATTTTGCTGATTCGCGCGATACACTTTGTTATGCAACCAATGAAAACCAGGATGCCACTTATGGATTGCTGGAAACCAATGCCGATATGGCTATTGTAGTTGGAGGATACAACAGCTCCAACACCTCACACCTGGTAGAATTGCTGGAACGAAAATTCAGAACCTTTTTCATCTCATCAGAAAAAGAGATCATTGATGATAATGAGATCCATCACTTTGATTATCCAAACAAGAAACATGTGGTTGGAAAACATTACATCATAAGAAAAAATAAAGTAAATATCATTTTAACCAGTGGCGCTTCGTGCCCCGACGCGGTAGTAGAAAGAGTAATGAATAAGATCGTTTCCTTTTTTCCGGATGCGAAAACAAAAGAAGAAGTACTTTCACAATTAAATTAATATGCAGTTAAATCTTACCAAACCCATTGCTTTTATTGATCTTGAAACCACAGGTATTAACGTTGGTTCAGACCGCATCGTGGAAATCTCTATTTTAAAAGTCCACACCAATGGAGAACAGGAAGTAAAAACCCTGCGTGTTAATCCTGGAATGCCAATACCTGCAGAATCTTCCAGGATCCATCATATTTTTGATGCGGACGTAAAAGATTGCCAGACCTTTAAACAACTTGCCCCGCAACTGGCTTCTTTTATTGAAGGTTGCGATTTGGCAGGATACAATTCTAATAAATTTGACATTCCGTTGCTAGCTGAAGAATTTTTAAGAGCCGAAGTTGATTTTGACTTACGCAACAGGAGACTCGTTGATGTGCAAAACATCTTCCACATTATGGAACAACGTACGCTTAGCGCAGCATATAAATTTTATTGCGAAAAAGAAATTGAAAATGCCCATAGTGCCGAAGCGGATATAAAAGCAACCTACGAAGTATTTTTAGCGCAACTTGAAAAATACAAAGAAGTAGAAATGACCGACGAAAAAGGAAATAAATATTTCCCTGTAACTAATAATATTGAGGCCTTAAGTAAACTTACCAATCGAACCCGTAATGCAGATCTGGCGGGTAGAATACAATTCAATGCAAAAGGACAGGAAGTTTTTGCTTTCGGTAAACACAAAGACAAACCCGTAGAAGAGATCTTTGAGAAAGAACCTTCCTATTATACCTGGATGATGGATGGAGATTTTCCGTTGTATACCAAGAAGATCATTACGCAGATCCGGTTGAGGATGAAGATGAAGTAGTTCAGATCAATGTCAGTTCGAGGGCAATCGAAAACATTTGAAAACAATCTTCCGCGTGCTCGATTGCCCTCGAACTGACACGAAAATTTATTTCACCTCCACAAATTCTTCAAAGCTCAGTTTCGTCCCTTTTCCCATTTCATAAACATAAGCCTTCACCAATTGGGCCCACTCATTGTGATTATGGCGTTTATCGAACACTTCATAACTGAAAGGCTTACCAAACTTCACGTGAATGGTTTTGTTATTTTGCTTTACCATTTCGTCTGCGAGAAAGAACATCTCTACATTTGCTTTTATTCCCAAACGTTTGCGCCATAAAGCCAGGTTGTAAAAAAACTTTGAGTTCTGCCCGTCGATATAAACCGGGACGATCATCCGCTTATGTTTGATCGCTTGCGTAATGAAACTCTTTTTCCATTCGAGGTCTTTAATTTCGCCACTTTGCTTCCTTGAAACTAATCCTGCAGGAAACACCAGCACCGCATGTTCAGAAGAATAAGTAGAATCAATTACCTTCAATGCGTCGGCCGCCGTTTTACCCACTTTATTTACACCTACAAAAAGACGTTGAAAATTCACCAGCTTGAGCAAAATATCATTTACCAAAAACCTTACATCCAAACGCACATTGCTTACAGCTTTGATCAGGGCCAAACCGTCCAATCCACCAAGCGGGTGATTGGAAGCAATAATCACACCTCCATCAGCCGGTACATTTTCTAATCCTTCCCAGCTCACTTTAGCGCCCATATAGTTGAGGGCAGCCTCGTTGAACTCATGCTCATAGGCATTCTTATAAAGTTCAATTCCCTTATTAATATGATCCTGGTGTAGCTTTTTCTTTATCCAATTGATAAGAAAACGAGGCATAAATTTTAATAAACGTGGATTTTTTTCACGAATAACCCCTTCTACATCAATAAATTTCTTCGATTTTGACTCTTCCATGCAAAATTTCTCCTGTTAAGAACGTGTTAATAGCTTAATCCTCCAAAACTCTCCATTTAACTATTAAAAATCAATACATATCAATAATTATAAGCATTTCCACCATACAAAGCACTAAAAAATAATTGAATAAAAAAACACCCTTAAAAATCGAGTTTTCAACAAAGTGGTAAAAAATGGGGTAAAGTGGTAAATAGTGGTAAAATTTATCTATTTTTGACCTTGTCTTTCGAAGGATAATTTATGGCAAGCCTCATTGGTGAATTTGATTGTAAGGTTGACGCTAAGGGTCGTTTTATGTTCCCTGTCAATTTGAAAAAGCAACTTGAAGATGCTTTTGAGAAAGGCTTTGTTATAAACCGAAACCTGCACCAGAAATGTCTCGTTCTTTACCCGGTTGCAGAGTGGGAAAAACTAAATAAGAAATTGAGCAAGCTCAACCGCCTTATTAAAGCGAATGATGTGTTTGTAAGAAAATTTACCGGTGGCGCCACAGGTTGCGATGCAGATAATACGGGGAGGATCTTACTACCAAAGTCCTTAAATGATTATGCGGACATTAAATCCGACATAAAAGTTTTGGGAAGTAACAATGTAATAGAGATCTGGGATAAGAAAATGTATGAAGAGTTCTTGAACCAGGATATTAATATAGAGAAGTTGGCAGAAGACGTGTTAGGAAATTTGAATTTTAATGATGAAAACGAATGACCTATCACAATCCCGTTCTTTTAAAAGAGTGTATTGAAGGGTTGAATATCAAACCAGATGGAATTTATGTAGATGTTACATTTGGAGGAGGTGGGCATTCAAGAAAAATCCTTGAGCATCTTGGAGAAAAAGGCAAATTAGTTGCTTTTGACCAGGACAAGGAGGCACAACAGAATGTTCCTGACGACAAACGCATCATATTCGTAAACCAGAATTTTATGTACCTGCAAAATTTTTTGCGGATGCATGGAATCACAAAAGTTGACGGTATCCTTGCCGACCTGGGTGTTTCGTCACACCAGTTCGATAAAGGCGACAGAGGATTCTCTATCCGATTTGAAGGAGCGCTCGATATGCGCATGAATCAGCAAGCCGACCTAACAGCGGCAAAAGTGGTGAATGAGTATGAAGGTATACAATTGTCTAAGATATTTCGGTTGTATGGTGAGATTGAGAACTTCAGAAAACTTTCTGATCTGATCGTAAACTCCAGAACCGCAGCTCCCATAGAAACTACCCTTCAATTAAAAGAGCTGATAACACCCATTGCTCCAAAACATGCGGAACATAAATATTTTGCGCGTGTATTCCAGGCATTACGCATTGAAG
>DASWXS010000059.1:0-1542 GCA_036405375.1 Bacteroidia bacterium | reverse complement strand
CACTGATCATTATTACATCATCCTGCTCTAAAAAAGAAGAGACGCCTGCACCCGCAAGCAGTCAAACACCTGCTCCCACTTATGGAGGAAGATTGGTTGCTTCGTCGTTTATTACGTATAATGGCCCATTACCCGTTTATTCAGGAAGCTACACCGCCGCATTCTATGACAATGGAGCTTTGGTTAATGCCGGAACCATTAAAGCCAACAACACTACTTTAACCTTTGCATCCAATCAATACAGCTATACTATTCCCACCAGCACACCATCTTTTCCTTGTCAGTGGAAAGGCACCGGATCGTCTTCGGTGGAAGCCTTTGATGTAACAACCAAAACATTTACCGGAACCAATACTTTTAACCCGGATACCATATTTAAAAGCCAGGCATTTTTCTTATCACATTCTACCATCACAGCCGACTCTATCGAATATAGTATCACCGCAGCGGGCAACGGAACTTCAGTAAAAAAATATGCAACAGTTACAACAGGCTCAGTTACCTTTTCTGTTTCAGATTTAAGTGCTTTAACGGTTGGTGCAACAGAAACTGCCGAGATCAGTATCAAAGCCTGGAATCGTGAAAATAAAGTCCTGGGAACAAAATATTATGTTTTTGTAAATTCTGCAACGTTTTCGAGGAATGCAGTTCTCAAGAATTAAGCGAAAAACATTTTAATGTAACAAACAAAACCTCAATGCTTCACTTCCTAAGACTAGTTTTATTTATGTTGTTATCCACATCATTGTTCGGGCAAACTACCTGCACTAAAGATAAGATCTATGGAAAATGGGTAACCCTGAAAAGAGATGTTGATATGGACATCATTAACAGGATTAAAAATGGAACCGAAGTCCTTACTCCGTTAGCTGGTTTTATTACATTTGGCGAAGATGGTAAATGCGTTTCCGTATCCGAGTATAGTAAACGACCTACTACACGCAGATTCAGGATATATGAAAATGAGTGTTTGATCGTATGGGGAATGTTCAGAAAACCAACCCGTGAAAATACCTGCAAGATCTTATACCTGGATGAAAAATATATGATCATAAGTTTCCCGAACCCTAAAACTGAAATTCCGTGTTTACTGGTGAGGCAGTAGAATGCGGAAGAAAATCCTGGTATCGGGTACATTACTCAGAGGTTACAGCGTAAAAGAAATCGAAATGTCAGTTCGTTGCGTTAAGGATAATTGAGAAATTGTATCTCAGGGTGTTTTGATGTGAGGCGTTTTATTTTGCATACCGATAAAATTCTGTATCTTAGATATGCCGGTTTCCAGCTAAAAACATAAGGTATGAAAGCACTTTTAATACTGATTCTATTATTATTTTTCAAACCGATTTTTGCATCGGACACGCTGAAGTTTGCGCGGACTTTTCCTAAAGTAAACGCTGAAATCATCAAAGACACGTGCATCAATATATCAAACACTCCTTTATATACTTTTGGACACAAACCAACTTTTGTTTTCATAGCAAGGCAATTTGATGGAATTATTAGAAAGGGCTTTTATCGCCAATTATTTTTTCAAAATAT
>DASWXS010000058.1:0-1936 GCA_036405375.1 Bacteroidia bacterium | reverse complement strand
TTTATTGTGGACGAGGCTTCCATGATTGCCGATACAAGAAGCAGGAGCGAATTTGGTGATAATAATTTGCTGAATGATTTGCTGGAGTACGTGTTTTCCGGTGAAAATTGCAAACTTATATTTACCGGCGACACAGCCCAGCTGCCACCTGTAGGAAGCTCATTCAGCCCGGCATTAAGTAAGGATCATTTACAAAAGAATTTTTCGCTTACCATATTGGAACATGATCTGAAAACAGTAGTGAGGCAGGCAGAAGAATCGGGAATTCTTTTTAACGCTACTAATCTGCGTGTACAATTGTTATCGGATAATAAGAGCTTCCCAAAATTCCATCCAACTGCCGATGTGATACGAGTGGATGGATACGACCTGGAAGATACGCTGAACAATGCTTACAGTAAGTATGGATTTGAAAATGTGCTGGTAATAACCCGGAGCAATAAACGCGCGAATGGATACAATAAACAGATCCGGTTCAAGGTAAAATGGCAGGAGAATGAAATTTCTGCCGGTGATTTATTGATGGTAGTGAAGAATAATTATTTCTGGACGGAAGCAAACGGGGCAGGAAAGAAAACAGATTTTATAGCGAACGGGGAAAGCCTGGAGGTGCAGCGCCTGATGAAATACAGGGATATTTACGGTTTTCGTTTTGTAGATGCTATTGTACGTTTAACAGACATGGAGGGAGAACCATCTTTGGAAGTTACATTGATGCTGGATACCCTGGATTCGGAAGCTCCGGCGCTAACACAGGAACAACAACAAACCTTGTTTCAGAATGTGATGGAAGACTTTGGTGAGCAATCTTCCAAATCAAAATTGTATGCAATGCTAAAACAAAGCCCTTATTATAATGCTTTGCAAATAAAATTCAGTTATGCAATCACTTGCCACAAGGCGCAGGGTGGGCAATGGGATTGCATTTTTATTGACCAGGGATATTTCACAAAAGAAATGTTGAATGAAGATTATTTCCGGTGGTTGTACACAGCTGTAACACGTGCTACAAAAAAAGTGTATTTGATAGGGTTTACAGATGAGTTTTTTTGATTTACCACTAAGACACTCAGTTCACTAAGAATACACTAAGCAAAATGTATTAAACTCAAGTAAATCATTACCCAAATACTTAGTGAGCTTTGCCCTTTACTTAGTGTCTTAGTGGTGAAAAAAACTACCTTTCTTTAATCGCAACAGCAGGATTCCCTTTACAAATGCTATTCGCCGGAAGATCCTGGGAAGCAATCGAGCCAACAGTTAGTACCGCATTTTCATTTACGGTTATCCCGGGACAAACAGTTGTTTTTGCCCCAATCCAACAGCCCTGTTTAAGTGTAATGTTTCCGATAATCAGATCAAAGGTTGGTTTTTTATAATCGTGGTTTCCGCATAAAAGAAATGCACCCTGCGACAGGCATACATGGTCTTCAATTACCACATCTGCCAGGTTATCTATCCACACTTCTTCACCTATCCACACGTGGTTTCCAATAGTCAGTCTCCAGGGATACTTAATATTCACATGTGGCTTTATGACAACACCGTTTCCTACTTTAGCTCCAAATAATCTCAATAAAAAAACCTTGAAACTACTGATGGGGAAAGAAGAGCGAAACCAGCAGGCATTTGTATAGTACCATAAAAAGCGTTTAAAAGCACCTGCACCCGGGTTGTACCAGGAGTTATTGAAAGAAGAAAGATCTTGCCTGGTACTCATGATGTATTATTCAACTTTTTTGAAGCGCATTTGCAATACTCCCCAAAAGGCTTCTTTGAAGATTTTAGTGCTCATTTTAGAGTAGCCTTCTTCACGGTCTTTGAATTGTATCGGAACTTCAACAAGTTTAAATCCTTTTTTATAGGCATTGTATTTCATTTCGATCTGAAACGCGTAACCCATAAACTTTATTGAATCGAGCTTAATAGTTTCAAG
>DASWXS010000057.1:0-3940 GCA_036405375.1 Bacteroidia bacterium | reverse complement strand
CGTAAGAATACTTGGCATAGCTGTTCTCCACAATACCCATATGCTTTGCCGTTGAACACCTTTATCTATTCTACCTGATTTTGCCTTGTACTCTTTCTGAATTTTTGAAGCGAACTGGGCGCTTTGCTCAACATAAGCGCTGGTGGTAATGGTCATCAAAATATAAGCTTCATCACTATTGGGATCAAAACCTCCATAGGTTTTCTCATAATTATCTTCCAGTAACATGGAAGCATTTTCACGTTTGGCCACTTCCATAGCGCCCTTTTCATTCTTAATTCCCATTACATAAGTCTCAGAACCATAAGGAACCGGGTTCGCTGTTTCGTACTTATGAATTTTCCCTTTTTTATCTTTCCATGTCTTCACCCTGGTTTTTCCATTTTTATCTGTAACGTAAACATACTTTGCTGCAGCATTACAATGTATAGAAATAAACAAATCTGCATTATTGCGATTGGCAATTTGAGCGCGTTCCTCTAATTCTACGAATACATCCGTTTTACGGGTATAGATTACCTTAACATCTTTCAGGTTTTCCTCAATTAGCTTACCGAGTTTTAAAGCAATTGCCAGTGTTACTTCTTTTTCATTGTGTTCTGCGCCATTACAACCGGGATCTTTCCCACCATGCCCGGCATCAATAACCACCGTTTTAATTGTTTTTCCTTTACCTGGCTGCAACTTATTTTTATAAGTGAATGAAAGGCAGAAACACAGAATGGCAAGGCCGAGAATGATAATACTGATTACCTTTCCTTTCATTAAAAGTGTTTTTCTGGACTTTATGTGTTTTTTTGGCATACTAAAATCAGGGATTTTACGTAGTTTTAACGTTTTATACCTCAAACAAAAATATAACAGAGCAAGTGAGGCGTTTGCCCCGTATATTATTACTTTTCAATCGGTTATTGTTAATAACTGTATTCTTATTCTCTTTAGTATCCGGTACTGCCCAAACAACTGTTAAAGATTCTTTAAAAAACCGGGTAGATACCCTCAACCAGGATATGATTGAGGAGGAAATCAAGTATAATGCCAGGGATTCTATACGTTTTGAAGTAAAAGACCAGAAAATATACCTGTATGGCGAAGCTGTAGTAGAATTTTCGGGCAGAACGCTCCAGGCTTCCTATATTGAAATCGACAACAAAAATAGTCTTGTAACTGCTTCAGGCACTAAGGATAGCACAGGCAAATTGGTAGGAAATCCCATATTTAAAGACCAAGAAAATGAGATGCGTTGCGAAAAAATCATTTATAATACCAAAACAAAAAAAGGAAAGATCTTTGGTGTGTTTACGCAGCAGGCCGAAATGATCATATACGGGGAAATTATAAAAAAAGACTCCAATAATGTTCTTTACATCCAAAACGCTAAATGTATTCCCTGCGAATATGAAGACGCTGTATTCTACTTCAGGGCAACCAAAGCGAAAGTGATGCCGGACGATAAAATTGTTACGGGGCCTGTTTTTGTGGAGGTAGCAGGTATGCAAACACCGGTTGGTTTACCTTTCGGTTATTTTCCCAATGTAAAAAACAAATCGAAGGCCGGGATCATTATCCCAACCTTTGGTGAATCGCCCGACCAGGGATTCTTCCTGCAAAATGGCGGACTCTATCTTCCTATTAACAGCCGGATGGATATGGAGATCCGGGGCGATATTTATTCCATTGGTTCCTACGCCCTATTCACAACCAACCGTTACCTTAAACGTTATAAATACAATGGTATTCTTAATCTTGGGTATAAGGAAATTGTTCGCGGAAACAAGGAAATTCCTTTCGAAAAAAACAATGCACTTGGCTTCCAGCGACTGAAGAATTTTTCGGTGAACTGGGTTCATACACAGGATTCGAAACGGAAACCTAACGAGCGGTTCAGTGCCAATGTAAATGTACAGAGTGCTCTGAATAATAAATACAACCCGGAGAGTTCGGCTCACTATCTTACCAATACATTTTTCTCTAATATTTCTTACGGTTATACTTTTAAAAATTCAGCACTGGCTCTCAATGCACGTCATAATCAAAACACGCAATCACGAATGGTGGAAGTGAGTTTCCCTGAGGTAACTTTCAACACGGTTCGTTTTTTTCCATTTAAGAACGAAAATAGAAGCAAACAAAATTTCCTGGATAAGATAGGAATTAGCTATACAGCTGAAGCGAAAAGTTTTTTGCGGGCAGCCGATTCAGTATTCTTTAAAGACTCTACTTTAAATAAAATACAATACGGATTACGCCACACGGTTCCTATCAGTACCAATCTTAATGTATTGAAATACTTTACACTTACCCCGGCAATTAACCTAAGTGCCGTAAATTACATGAGCTATTCTGAGTATCATTACGACTCTACATTATACAGGGCTGTATTGGATACGATGAAGGGGTTCAAAACAGGATTTGATGCAAACTTCAGCGCTAATCTTACCACAAAATTATTTGGTGATTATTATTTTAAAGGGAAACACCTGAAACAAATCCGTCATTTTATTATTCCAACTGTGGGAATCAACTATCATCCAAAGCTGGATAGTGATAAACTTGGGTTCTATAAAATGGTTCAAACAGATTCTATGGGGCGCACCCGTCAATACTCCATTTTTGAACAGGGAATATACGGTGGCCCGCTTGGCCCGGAAGGTGGTAATCTTGTTTATGGATTGAATAATAACATTGAAGCTAAGTACCGCCAAAAATCGGATAGCGGGTTCGTTGATAAAAAAATTACCCTGTTGCAGAACCTTGGGATCAATGGATCATATAGCATGAGTGAAAAAGAAATGCAATGGAGCCAGATATCAATAACCATGCGTACACGTGTCTGGAAAAACATCGACCTGATGGGAGGCACGGTGTTGGATCCTTATGCAGTAAATATGATGGGGAAACGTATCAATTTATTTTACTATTATGATAAAAAGTTGCCGTTCCGTTATGTTAGCTCCCAGCTGGCTGCAAATGCGGCTTTCAATCCCCAGTTATTTTTAAAACCCGGTCAAAAGGCACGTGGCAACTGGAACCTGAATCTTACCTACAACATTTTATTCATGAAGAATTATAACGAAACGATAAAAACTCCTACAAAACCTTCACAGCAATTTAACTTCAGTGGTAATGTAGATGTAACTACAAAATGGAAAGTAGGATTCAGCAGTGGTTATGATTTTACCACGCGCAAAATCAGCTACACTTCCTTTAATGTATTCAGAGACCTCCGTTGCTGGGAAGCAAGAATTGATTGGGTACCATTTGGTCCTAACCAACGTTACCAGGTTGGCATCAACTTAAAAACAAGCTCCCTGCGTGATGTAAAAATTCCGAAGAAACGAAACTGGTATGATAAATACACCATTTAGCAATATTGCCTTCGTATGCGTTCTTCCTTTGTTAGGAATATAAACGGTAAATAAAAGATTGTAGTGAAACAGTAGTTTCACTACAACCTGTTTTTTTAAACTTCGTATCGGAAAATAGGGTCAATATCCATCTGGTCTTCATGCATCACATCCAGGTCTTTTATCAAACCATTATTTAAACCATATACCCATCCGTGAACCATAAGACTTCTTTCCTTCCAAGCTTTCTGAACCACTTTTGTTCTGCATAGATTCTTTACCTGTTCAATTACGTTCAGTTCAGTTAAACGATCAGCACGTTTATCAAAATCCTCAATTGCCTCAAGCTCATTTACGTGTTTTGCATACACTGTTTTTATATTCGACAACCAGTTATCTACAAAGCCATGTGGATTATTGGTCATAGAAGCTCTTACACCTCCGCAACCATAATGTCCGCACACAATGATGTGTTTAACTTTAAGTACATCCACGGCGTATACTAAAACACTCAGTGCGTTAAAATCGTTCAATGAAACAATGTTGGCAATATTACGATGTACGAATACTTATCCACTCTGCGTGCCTGTGAT
>DASWXS010000056.1:0-9532 GCA_036405375.1 Bacteroidia bacterium | reverse complement strand
GAAGAATACGACTTTGCATTTGAGATCACCGGCGGGGTCTTGGGAATCGAGGAAGAAAAAAGTGAAGGTTCCATTCTGCCAGCTAGCGGGACGGCCTTTTGGGCAACCACACCGAATGCCGCGTATAGGATAACGGATGACGGTTCGCCTGTATTCAAGATCGATGTGTATGGTGAAGATTATGGTTTGCCCAACGACTGGAAATATCCTTTTCTTTTCCAGAACCGTATCGTTATTGGGAATGGCTATGGACTATTTGAGTCCGTGCACCAGGACAGTGGTGTTACGTTTGAACCAGTAAACCTGTATAAACTGGAAACAAGCGGCCGTAGCTTTACATTTCTGAAGGATGTGCCTGGCAAAACGCTTGCAATCATTGACAATTTTCCACACCTAATCGATAAAAAAGATAAAACGGACATATACGTACCTTTTTTGCGCTTTGGAATCGAAAACCCCAGCGCATTGTATTATGAAAACAAAAGCCTGTATATCTGTGGGGAAACAGGGCTGATCGTATTTGATGAGCGCAGTTATGTTCCGGAAACGGCGGAATTTGATGTGATCATCCGGAAAATAACCACTAAGAACGATTCGGTTCTTTTTGAAGGAGCTACTGTGGATCCGCTCCACCTGCAATATAACCTCGTTAAAAAGTTAAATGACCTGACGGTTGAAGTTTCGTCCAATTACCTGAACCTGGAGGAAAGCACGTTGTACCGATATAAACTGGAAGGCATCGATACCGCTTTCAGTAACTGGCAATCGGAACGTAAGATAAAGCTGTTCAATCTTTTTGAAGGAAGTTACAAACTGATCATACAGGCCAAAAATATAAATGAGAAAACAAGCCGGGATGCAGTGATAGAATTCACCATACTTCCTCCGTGGTACAGGACGATCTGGGCATATATTCTGTATGTTGTTGCTTTTGTCCTGTTCGTTTTTGTTGCTGTAAAGGTCGCCTCCTACCGGCTGAAACAACAAAACAGGCAATTGGATAACCTGGTGAAACAACGCACAAAAGAAATTGAGCATAAGAACGAAGAGTTAAAGGAACAGAATGAACAGATCCTGCACCAGAAACAGGAAATTACGGATAGTATAAACTACGCGAAACGCATTCAGAACGCTATACTTCCTCCATTAAAGGAGATCAATGCTTCGTGGCAGGATGTCTTCGTGTTTTTCCAACCCAAAGATATTGTAAGCGGCGATTTTTATTGGTATCAACGTATCAGTGATACGGAGTTCCTGATCGCTTCTGCCGATTGTACTGGTCACGGTGTTCCCGGTGGATTTATGAGTATGGTATGTAGTGATAAACTGAATGAAGCGGTTAATCACACTCATGAACCGGATGAGATTCTGAAAATGGTTAATCGCCGTATCAAACAATCGTTACGCCAGGATAATAAGGAAGGATCTACTAAAGACGGAATGGAGATCGCACTTCTGAAAGTGAACATTGAAACGAAAAAAGTAAAGTATGCCGGAGCCAACCGCTTTTTATGGATCATCCGGAAAAACACGAATGAGGTGGAAGAGATCAAACCAACCAAAGCGGGAATTGGAGGTTATACAGAAGATGCGCAGGAATTTAAATGTCACACCATCCAATTTGAAAGTGGCGATCTTGCTTATATGAGCACCGACGGATACGGAGACCAGTTTGGCGGACCTGAAGGGAAAAAATTGATGACGAAGAACTTCAAGCAATTCTTACTTTCTGTAAAAGAAGTACCGTTTGCGGAACAACAGGCATTAGCGGCGGATCACATTAATAAGTGGAAAGCTGAGTACGAACAGGTAGATGATATTTTGGTAATAGGAATTAAATTTTAATTTGAGATGGCGGGAACAACAGAGCAATTAAAAGAAACAGTAATTAATAAAGTTGGGTTAATAGAAGAATACACCGATAAGGTTATCACCTGGGCAAAAGATTTTGTACCTCAATTGATATTTGCAGTGATCACATTATTTGTTGGCTTATGGCTCATTAAAAAGATCGCGAAGCTGGCTGTAAAAGGTATGGAACGAAGGAATGTGGATGTATCGCTTCGCACCTTTATGAAAAGTTTGATTGGTATCGGGTTAAAAGTGATCCTCTTTATTACGGTAGCCGGAATGTTGGGAGTGCAAACAACCTCTTTTGTTGCGATACTTGGAGCGGCGGGTTTGGCAGTAGGTTTAGCATTGCAGGGTAGCTTAGCCAATTTTGCAGGTGGAGTCCTGATCCTGATTTTTAAACCATACCGCGTAGGAGATACTATTGAAGCACAAGGGCAAAAAGGTGAAGTGAAAGAGATCCAGATTTTCAATACGATCTTAATTACTGGAGAACATCGCACAATCATTCTCCCGAATGGTGCAGTTTCCAATGGTTTTATCATCAATCATACAAAAATGGGAAGCCTTCGTTTTGAAATCGATGTTTCTATTTCCGACGACCATGATATAAATGAAGTAAGGGCGGTACTCGAAAATATTGTGAAAGCTGAACCACGAATTCTTAAGGAAGAGGCTTCAAGTGTAAGTTTTTCTAGCTATTGTAACGGAGGTTATATTTTAAATGTTAAGGCTTTTACACTTCCCGGAGATTCGTCGGGTGTTAAGGGAGCATTAATGGAAGAAATAAAAAGGGTATTTGACCTCAAAAAGATTGAAGGGCCACGTTCCGTTCAGTTCGTAAAACAGATGGCGTAGATAAAGAAGCTCAGAATCATCATAAAAAAGCCCGGTACATTTTGTAACCGGGCTTTTTGCTTATTGAAATAGTTTAATGTAATTATACTGTGGGTTGTTTGTAATGCCAGGTATTTTCTTTGAACTCATAAAACATTTGGAGGTTCATAAATGCGCTTAATATTGTTTTTTGTTTTACTTCATCTGTCAGGTCTACCTGCATCATTTTCATGGGATCCATTTGATATCCCAAACCTGCTGCCTGCGCACCTGTAGAGGCAAGACCTGATACAGTTGATCCCATGCCTGTAAGATTGCCAAGCATATTAGCACCTGAATTTATTGCCATGCTGGAAGCCGTGCTTTTAGCCACTTCGGCCATGATCTTTTTCATCATTTCTTCCTGGTCAGGCATTGCTACTCCCATCGTTTCAATTGCCTGTGCCTGGCCTGGTGCCTGAAATTTTAGCTTTACCTGGTTTCCTTCCCACACTTCACTCTGTATAAGCGATTTTATTGACTCAAAAGTAATTTCCATTTTAGTGCTTTAATTAAATAAACTGATTATAACCAACCGCCCATGTTTGTTTTAGCAGTTTTTTTACGGCCTTTGCAATCTCTTGCTCTGCTGTTGCATGATTCCATAACAACCAGTGAAGTTAGAAGCGATAGTACAATCGTGATTTTTAGGATACGTTTCATGTTTGTTTTTTTGTTTATTCAATATTATACTAAATATAGGTAGTTTAAGAATGAATTTGGTGAACGATAACTAAATATGGGTAAATAACGCAATAACCCGGCCGAAATTATCTGATCACAGACACATGACCTTCCATTCCGTGTTTTGAACCTTTCCCATCTTTAAATTTCACCTTCCAGATATAAGTATCCTGCTGAACAATACGGTCTTTTACTTTACCATCCCAATATTCATCCAGGTCGCCCGAGCTCCAGATCAGTGCTCCCCAGCGATCAAATATCGTTAAGGAGTAGTCTTTGATTCCAACGCCGGTTCCCCTGAATCCGTCATTAACACCGTCTGAATTAGGTGAAAAACAGTTTGGAATATAGAAAGTCCAGTCAGGTTTAATGGTTACAGGTTTTGTAATGGTATCCCAGCATTGCCCATTGTTGATGATCAATGTAACATCATAAGAAGTGGCTTCATAATTCTCATAGTAATGAACAGGATTCTGGAATGTAGAACCATTAGCGCCAATAGAGCTATAAGGATCGTTAAATTGCCAGATCCAGTTTGAAGCTCCCTGCGACATATCAATGAACTGAACCAACGGATTTTGTACATCCGGCTCTGGTTCTTCACTGTAAGTAAAGTCAGCTATAGGATTAGCATAAACTTCAACAAAGGTTGGTGAAGTAGTAAAACTACCTGTACATCCATCATCGGTGGTTGCAGTTAATGTAACCTGGTAAAATTCTGACTGAAGCGGAGAAGTATTGGTATAGGTATAACTTAATGCATCCTGCTCATTTCCCGGTACGTCGTGAGTAAAATCAACGGTTCCGTTAGACTCAATATCCCATTCCCAGCTTACGATACTGTTTGCATGGTCGATGCTTGCTGAATTAACTCCTCCCGAAAGTAATACAGAATGATCGGCACATCCGTTCGGATCATCAACCGAAATGGTAGGAAGTGGCTTAGGATATACATACATAGGAAGTACAATATCCTTTTTACAACCTTTATCAGTTACTACATTCATGTGAATGTTTTGTGTTCCATCTGCAGAAAATGTATGCGATGGTGTTGCATTGGAAGGACTGAGCTCATATGCATTATCATTATTGAAATCCCATTCATGATAAGCAATCGTTCCGGTACCAACACTGGAGCTGCTCGTAAAATGAGTAGCTTCTCCTTCACAGGTATGACTCGATGCAAATATAGGGGTTGGCAAAGGATTAGCAGTGAAAGTGAAGTTTACCGGAGCACTGGTACAACCATTAAGAGTAGATGTTAAGGTAAATACAGTAGATATAGCAACATTGTTAGGATTTGTTGCAGTAAACGTTGGAGTAGAAGCTGTAGTCGCTGCAACAGGATTACCGGTTGTTAAACCAACAGAAGTACTGGTGTGTGACCAGCTGTATGTTGTTCCGGGGTCAATTGGCGTGCTCGAAAATGAAACACTGCCTGCAGTTTGATTAGCACACTGTTCAAAATTTGCAGGTGTTGCTACAACAGGCTTGGGGTCCACTGTAACAATATAGGTAATAGGTAAGCCTACACAGGTACCGATATTGGGTATTACTGTAACTGTTGAGTTCAGAGCCGTTGAGCCGCCATTTGCAGACAAGAATGGCGGAACGGGGCCGCTGCCTGAAGTACCTAAGCCTATGGATGCAAGCGAATTTGTCCAGTTAAGAGTTGCCCCGGCCGGAGTACTGGTAAAATTTCTCAAAGGAACATTTATACCCGGACAAATAACCGTATCAGGAGGATCAATAATCGATGGCAATGTATTTACGACCACACTTAAAGGAGCTCTTGGTCCTTCACAGCCAAGAACTGTTTGTGATACATAATAAGTTGTTGTACTAACAGGAGCAGACAAAGGCGTAGGAGCAGTTGCCGAAGAGGTTCCTCCAGGCGCCGGAGTAGTTCCCCACCATAACAGTGAGCCTCCTGCTGCAGGTGTAGCCGTTAATGCAGAAGTAACATCGTTTAAACAATAAGTAACATCCGTAGTGGTTGGTGCCGGAGGTGTCGGATTAACCGTTATCTGATATGTGCCTGGCGTACCGGTACAACCTGCCAGTGTTGGGGTAACAGTAATATCTCCGGTAATTGCCGCAGAAGTAATATTGGTAGTGTTGAATCCTGCAATATCATTCGAACCGCCCGCACCCAAACCTATACCTGTTTCGGAATTTGTCCATGTATAAGTTGCCCCGGTTGGATTGCTGCTGAAGTTTGTCGCAGGAATTGCTACAGCCGGGCAAACAACTGTACTTGTTGGAACAGTTACAGTTGGCCTGCATTTTACAGTTACAGTTGTTGTATAAGTGCTTGTACAATTATTATTTGAAAGCAATACAAGATTAGCGGTATAAGTGCCGCAGGTTGCATATGTATGTGCAGGGTTCGAACCGCTTGCGTTTTGTGCATCGCCGAAAGTCCAGTTGTAAAATGCAATATTATCAGGAGCGGCAATTGTACTTGCTCCGTTATTGAATTGGGTTGGATCATTTACACACTCCGTTGTAGCAGTAAAACTTGCAACCGGGTTGGGATTAACTGTAACGGTATTGGTAATGGTACCTGTACAGCCACCTCCGGTTGTGGCTGTTAAAGATGCTGTATACGTTCCGGCTGCAGGGTAAGTAAAGCATGGAACCGATGTGGCGTTATCGCTTGTTCCATCATTGGTAAAATCCCACGACCATGTAGTAATAGCAGGTGAAGCCGGAGTTGAATTTGTAAATGGTGAGCATACATTCTGGCAAACAGAGCCCGCACTAAATGCAGGAACAGGGTTCGCGTTAACAACAACAGGATGTGTTACAGTACCATTACAACCACCGGGCGCTGTAATATTCAATGTTACATTATAAGTATTGGCACCACTGTAGGTATGCGTTACATTGCCTCCCGTATTGGAAGTAGTTTGTGTATCACCGAAGATCCAGTCGAATGTTGATCCGGCGGGTGCGACAGATGTATTTGTGAAATTTGTAGCCACGCCGTCACAGACGGGGACAGTTGTAAAATCAGCAGTTGAGCCTGCCGGAATAACCACCTGGGCAGTATAAGTATCTGTACAGCCATTGGTAGCCTGAAGCGTTACAGTATAAGTTCCGGCCGATGCGTATGTATGAGAAGGACTTTGTGTAGTGGAAGTTCCCCCGTCACCAAAATCCCAGTTCCAGGAGGTTACACCACCGGTAGAAAGATCCGTAAAAACACTAGCTGAACCCTGGCATGGATTTACACTTGAAAAGTCTGCATTGGGAGAAGTAGGAGAGCCCGCAAGTACCGTATCAATTGTATAAGAACAACCTGAACCAAAAGCAGTCATTGTTACGGAGTATGAACCTGCGGCATCTACAGTTGCTGTATTGGTATTCGCGCCACTTACAATGTTTCCTCCGGCTGTTGTCCATGTATAGGATGCAGCACCTGCCGGAGCGGTAAGAATATTATTTATACCATTACAAATTTGTGGTGATTGGGAAATTAGCTGGAAGGGTTGACAATCCGCATCTACATATGCATAACCCAAGTGCCCCGCTTGTGTACAATCGTTAACTACAAATTCAATTGTAACATCCTGTCCAACATAAGCGGATAAAGGAACAAATACCGCACTCCAGTCTTTGTAAAAATAAACCGTGTTTAGGCCCAGGTCACCTGTACCATTATACGACTGGAACCCGATACTTGAAGCACTCGTCGCATTAACATTAAAGGCAGCACAATTAATAGATGTACCACTTTGATTATACATCCGTATATTGAAATAAGGCTGTTCTGCAGATGTATGTCCAGAACCGCTTCCGTCTTCCAACACAACCGCATAATAATAGGTGAAGTTTTCGTTACCAGGAGTAACCCTGAATGTTTGTATTAATCGTGAAGCGCTGTAATCACTGTACTCCTGGTTATTCAGACGTACTGAATAGGTGCCTCCACCGGGACGCACCTTTTGAAGTACAGGAACATTAGGATCTGCTCCGGCAGTACATAAAGTATGTCTTTTGTTTGTGGAGTTTGTTGTACCAATATCCAATCCGTTTACACTGTAAGGGTCGTTGGCTGAATAAGTTAAACAAAGTCCGAAAATTGAGCTTACACAAACCGACTGGTCTTCATAAGAACCTGTCCATGCGGTAAAATTCCCTGATTCAAATCCTTCATTTGTACAAGGAACTCCGGGCGTATTGATTTCATCGTGAGGAGGATTTGAGGCTTTGAAATTGTATCCGCTATATGTCAATGGATTATCGATCTGGTCAATAATAAGGGCTTTATTACTAATAAAAGTCAAGGCTTTAGATGAAACAGCAGTCTTAAAATCATCTAATACGGGCTTTTGATCGGTTATATGGCGTTTATTGAGTTCGATAGCAGCTTTTCGCAGGGCACGAACTTCGTTGCTTATGTACTTAAAGAAATAGTTCTTTTCGTCTCCACTGATCCCATTAGTGTTCTCTATTTCGGAAATAATGGCGAAGTACTTTTCGAATGGAAGAATTTCTTCCAGATCAGCCTCATGCTTATGATCTGCGTGTGAATTGGATTGTGATAATCCAATTTTAAAGGACAGAAAAACCAATACAAATACCAGGATTGCGTAGCTTTTTTTCATGCGCTTATGAATTAGAGGTTTTGTTTGCTAAAATCCTTATATCCACCCAGATAATAAGAAATTGTAGCTATAGCTAAGCTAAACCAAACCAGCCACGAATCCAAGAAATCATTAACTTATTTTAACGCTTGCTTTTTTATAAATATCAGACTTGCAGCGCATTACTAAATCGGTTTACCTGATTTTACGATTGCCGAGAACAAAAAAGCCACCGAAATACTTTTCGATGGCTTAAATTTAGTCTATTTTATTGATAATTAAAGAGTTCCTCTTTTTGCTTGCTCTCTTTCTATAGATTCGAACAGGGCTTTGAAATTACCTGCACCGAATCCTTTTGCTCCCATACGCTGTATGATCTCAAAGAAAAGGGTAGGGCGATCTTCCAGGGGTTTAGTGAAGATCTGCAGTAAATAGCCATCCTCATCACAGTCGATCAGGATACCTTCTTTGGCTAAAAGATCCATATCTTCTTTAACATTTGGAACACGAACTCTTACGTCCTCGTAATAAGCATTAGGCGGAGCAGTAAGGAATTCAACGCCTCTCGACTTCATATCACGAACGGTGGTAAGGATATCATCAGTTGCCACAGCAATATGTTGAACCCCAGGACCTTCGTAAAAAGTAATGTATTCTTCAATCTGGGACTTTTTCTTTCCTTCAGCCGGCTCATTGATCGGGAATTTAATGCGTCCGTTCCCATTGGTCATTACTTTACTCATTAAGGCGCTGTACTCAGTATTGATCTGCTTATCATCAAATGTAAGCAGGTTGATAAAGCCCATTGTTTTTTCGTACCAGTCAACCCAAATATTCATTTCATTCCAATCCACATTACCAACCATGTGGTCGATGTATTTAAGACCTGTAGGCGCCGGGTTGTACTCATTTTTAAGGGCAGTGTAGCCTGGTAAAAACAAACCATTGTAGTTTTTGCGCTCTACGAACATATGGATAGTTTCCCCATAGGTATAGATTCCACTACGGATTACATAACCATTCTCATCTTCTTCTTTGGTAGGCTGCATAAAAGGTTTAGCTCCTCGCTTGGTAGTTTCTTCGAAACTTTTGGTTGCGTCATCTACCCATAATGCAATTACTTTAACACCATCGCCATGCTTTACAATATGCTGGTTGATTGGGTGTGAAGAGTTGAGTGGAGTGGTTAATACCAAACGGATCTTACCTTGTTGTAAAACGTAAGAAGCGGTTTCCTTGTTTCCCGTTTCCAGGCCACTATAAGCCAGATTTTGAAATCCAAAAGCAGTTTTGTAATAATGTGCTGCCTGTTTCGCGTTTCCTACGTAAAACTCAACGTAATCAGTTCCGTTTAAGGGTAAAAAATCACCTGCTTCAGGGTATATTTTTTCTAATGTTGGTGCAATATCTTTTGTTTCCATGTGATAATAGTTTTAAAATTCAGGGTTAATAAAAATAGAAAATTGGATTTTTAGCCGGTGGTTTTCTGAATTTTACCACTGCGCCATATGCTGAGCCTGAGTTTGATT
>DASWXS010000055.1:0-2833 GCA_036405375.1 Bacteroidia bacterium | reverse complement strand
TTACAACGCTAAAAAAGACAAGCACGCACGCCTGGATAATGCACGGGCCCTGGTTGAGCATATTGAATCGCACCCTGAAAAAATGAAGTACTACGAATCAAAGTACAGGACGGCGGTTAACCAATATCTCAATTCCTGTTTTGCAACAAGCTCTTTTTCCGACTTTGATTTTTATCTGCACAAACTGGAGCAAAGCAGCAAAACACTGAACCAGCATTTCGGTGCACGTAACTTCCTTATTGTGGAGAATCTACGGATGAACAGGAATTTCGCTGAAGAAAAAATAAAGGAGAATATAGAAGTAATCAGGCGTTTTGAGCAGCAGCTGCAACAGCACGAAAAACACCTGCCGGCTGAGTCTTTCCTCGCTTTGTATGCCAATGCGGCCATTTCATTCTTTTATATGGACGCATTTAAAGATTCGCTTGTGTATATTAATAAGATCCTCAACAACATAAAGGAAAGCCGTTCAAAAGCTGTTGGTTACATTGCAAGGTGTCTCAACCTGCTGATCCATTTCGAATTGAACAATACAGATCTGTTGCATTACCTTGCACGTACTTACAAATCAGAAGAGCACGAAGTAGTTGTGTTTGTTGTATTGGTAACAGAATTATTGCAGGAAAAGAGCTGGAAGAAAAACAAGGAAATTGTTTCGAAACTGCAGCAGGGCCTGAATAGGCTTAAGGAAAATAAAACCAACGCAGCTTTATTGAATGATGCCTACATCGACCGGTGGATCGAAAAAAAGCTGGCCCAGGTATAAGTACACCTGCATTTTGTACCAATTGTAATTATTAAATTGTATAGGACTATTTAATAATTTTTACAATAGTAAATGCCGATTTCAAAAACAATGTAATCAAATAACACCATGTAGCTTGAACTATATTGTTTTTAACATCGGTATTAGTACTTTTGCAAACACACATTTTTGTTATGAAAGATTTTATTGAAGAACTAACGTGGCGCGGATTGCTGCATGATACAATGCCTGGAACACAGGAACAACTGAATAAAGAACTTACTTCTGCCTATATAGGATTTGATCCTACAGCTGATTCGCTGCACGTTGGAAGTCTTTCACAGATTATGACCTTAGTTCGTTTTCAGAAAGCAGGGCACAAACCCATTGCTTTAGTCGGCGGCGCAACAGGTATGGTCGGTGATCCAAGTGGTAAATCGCAGGAAAGAAATTTGCTCGACGAGATCACGCTTAATCACAATGTAAATTGCATTCAGAAACAGCTGGAAAAATTTCTTGATTTTAATTGCGGGGCAAACAGCGCTGAACTGGTGAATAATTACGATTGGTTTAAAGAGTTTTCATTTCTCGATTTTATCCGTGATGCAGGAAAACACATCACGGTAAATTATATGATGGCAAAAGATTCGGTGAAGAACCGCATCGACGGAACTACGGGATCAGGAATGTCGTTCACTGAATTCAGTTACCAGCTGATCCAGGGCTACGATTTTTTTCATTTATACAAAGAGAAGAATTGCTTGCTTCAAATGGGTGGCAGTGACCAGTGGGGAAACATTACTACCGGAACGGAATTTATTCGCCGTAAAGGCGGCGGGCATGCATTTGCGCTTACAACCAAACTAATTACGAAAGCTGACGGATCTAAATTCGGAAAAACAGAGGGAGGAAACATCTGGCTCGATCCTAAGAAAACATCACCTTACAAATTCTACCAGTTCTGGTTGAATACGAGCGATGAAGATGCACAAAAGTATATTCGCTTTTTCACCCTGCTTTCAAAAGAAGAAATTGAAGCGCTGGAAGAAGAGCATAACAAGGATAAAGGAAGGCGTGTTCTTCAGAAAGCATTAGCGAAGGATGTAACCATTCGTGTGCATAGTGAAAAGGATTGGGAAGCAGCAGTTGAAGCAGCCAATATCTTATTTAAAGGAACTCCGGAAGATCTTGGAAAACTGGATGAGCAAACTTTTTTGGATGTATTTGATGGTGTTCCGCAGTTTGATATTCAAAAGGAAACACTTACTCCCGGAATAAATATTATTGATTTGCTTACTGCTTCTGCCGCAGTTTTTCCAAGTAAAGGAAAAGCACGTGAAATGATTACCGGGGGCGGTGTGCAGGTTAACAAACAAAAAGTAACAGATCCGGAACAGGTTATTTCTGCAAAAGACCTGATCAATAATAAATATATACTCGCACAAGCCGGGAAGAAAAATTATTATTTGCTGAAGGTATAGGTCTCTAAAATAAATGTCAGGTCGAGCGCAGTCGAGACTATTTAGATTATGCGTCGGTCTCGACTGCGCTCGACCTGACAAATAAAAAGCCACAGTTTGTCTGTGGCTTTTTTGTTGATTAAAAAAGACTTATTAAAACGGCACAAATGTCAACCCAATCATCGCGTTAAAACTTTGCGTAGGATACCTGTCCCAGCGGTAATAACGAACATTTCCAATGTTGTTGAAGTTTACAAAGAACGACAGCATTTTGCTGTAACGGTATTCAGCGCCCAGGTTAATATCTGCGAATCCTTTTAACTGAACCTGCTTTTGTGTTTTCACACCAGTAAGCGCGTCAGTATTTTGTTGCAGAGCCCATTGTTTTCCAATATAGAAAAGGTCTGCCTTTACAACAATTTTGCTTTTTAGGTTATAGATGCCCGATAAGGTAATATCGAAGTCAGGACGATGCCAAGCTTTAGCGTTGCTGTCTAATTGATAGCCATAGTAGTTTCCTTTTGCAATTATATTAATCTTTTCTTTCAGCTGGTATTTGATTTGCCCGTTTACATTCAGCAACGAAGCGTCGTTATAAACCACTTTAAATTTATTGCTTAAGAAATTA
>DASWXS010000054.1:0-2728 GCA_036405375.1 Bacteroidia bacterium | reverse complement strand
GATTTCCGGAAAGATCAAGCTCTTCCAGCTTACTGAGCCCTAACAATGAAACAGGAAACACCTTAAATTTATTATTGGATAAATTCAGTTTCTTTAGTTTTTTAAGCATCGAAAAAGACTTGGGCAATTCCGAAAGGTTATTACCTGAAAGATTCAAATCTTCCAGTTTTTTCATACGATTATAAGAATCGATCTTCTCAATACGGTTATTCGATAAATTCAATATCTTCAAAAAACTCATAGCCGTTATTTCGGATCCAACATGCGACAATTGATTATTGGATAAATACAATTCTTCTATAAAATCAACTTCGCCCAACTCTGAAGGTAATTCAATAATTGAATTATTGCTTAGATTAAGCACTTTCAGGTATTCCAGTTTACTGATCTTCGAAGATACTTTGGTAATGGCATTATTGCTCATGTCAAGATGGTTGAGCTTTTTCATTTTATATACCCCGCGCGGAATCTCCTCGTGGTGCTGCTTTACGAGCTCCAGCTTCCTGATCTTCTTTTTATGCCGTTTTGCTTTATTGTAATCATCGAACACTTTTTCTGTATAATCCGTTGATCCCATCCACGAACCTCCACCACATTTTTTTGAACTGAGTTTTATCCGCGTATCCGGGAAATCAACTATTTCGCCCGCCGCACCCACCGATGCCTGTATATCTTCTATATCCTGCTCAATGGTATAAATTCCACCTCCCGTTTTTTTTGCGAGGTATACATAATCAGGATTCACCCCATACTTTTCTTTATATCCGCACAAAATTATTTTTACCGGCTCTCCTATTCTATCTGCCAATTCAATATCGCGTACGCATGCATTATTATCCGCAATCAAAATGATCCCTGCATGATCGGGATACATTTCCTGGGCTTTTAATATGCCTTCAATATCATTCTCCGGTCCGTCTCCACCGGTTCCCTTGAGCATACTGATATTGAACAGATCAATGAGTTGCGGTACGTTGTCCGCTTCTTCAGAATAAATACCACCGGTTTCCCCTACTCTTTTTTTATCTGTTGTTTTACTATCTCCATCATTGAATAAGGTTATAGAAGTAATACCGGATTTTTCAAAATTGAGCAAATGCCATTTCAAAACCTGTGCTCCATAGCCGTACATACTTCCCGTCCAGTCATTCACCACAATTACATTTTTCCATTCCGGGTGCCGGTTCAAAACATCTTCCACTACTTTTTCTGATCCCTGGTAACGGCTCATAAATTCATCAACCTGCTTTTTATACTTATTCTTCTCTTCCTTGGTGGCTTTAGAGAGATCAATGTCTTTACTGTTCTTCAATTTTTCCTCCAGGAATTCTTTAATGATAGCCGATTGTTCCTGGACAGGTCTTCCTTCCAATGCGAGTTTTAGTGAATCAGGTAATGCTCCGCTCTTTTTAATGTGATCAACCGATTCCACCATGTTTTTATAGTGATCCTGCTCAAAAGGAATTTCTTCTTTTACTATTTCTACAGGTTCTTCTTCATGCAGTGTATCTGCATTCAGTTCCTGTTTCTTATTCAGCCTATACCAGATCACCACACCATGATATAAAGTATTTACCTGTTTATCACTGGTACAATGTGTTTGCAGCACTTTATTCCATTCATAATGCTCATCGTTTAGCTCCGGGTCCATTTCAATGGTTGTTTTGATCCGATTCAATAATAGCGGATAAATTTCTTCATACATTCCATTGTGAAGCGGATACTTCGAATAAACAATATCAATACGATAGGCCTCAACTGTGTCTTTTATAAGGAGCCAATCATTTTCATTTACAAATTTTGGTGTCCGGAATCCATTTTCCAGGTAAACACATTTTAACGAAGGATCTTGTTTATATTCATATACCTCCTGTGTAGAAAGCATGGTTGAAACAAGCAAACCATTTTTTTTAGGATCATTAAGAAGCTCCGGGTTAAATTTCACCTGGGCCTGTAAACGAATAAACAGGCCAGCTACTGCAAAAAGAAAAAATATGGAAATGCGAATGCTCAAGAGTAATTAGTGTTGTTAGTGTTTTTCCTGAAGTTACAAAAATTATGCCTGTCCTGGTTTAAAATTAAAAATGAAATAACGAATTTTCGCTTTTTTTATTTTAAATTAGGGTTTTAAATTCATCATTATGAGCAAAACAAACTGGGCAGAAGCGTGTAAGCCATTGATCAAAAAGTACAAAGGTAAGCCACACCCATTGGAATATAAATCCATATACCAGTTAGTGGTTATGGTGATTCTCTCGGCACAGGATTCTGACAAAAACATCAATCAGCTCGCTCCCCAATTGTTTAAGGCTTTCCCTGATATGGCTTCCTTGAAAAGAGCGGATGCCGAAGCTTTGTTTCCTTACATCAGTAAAGTGCGCAACTTCGGGAATAAAACAAAATGGCTGCTGGAGCTTGCTTCAAAAATAAAGGATGATAAAAACATTCCACTCACGATGGAAGAGCTCACAGAGCTTCCGGGTATCGGGCGTAAATCGGCCAATGTAATTATGCGTGAAGCAGGGGTAAAAGCTGAAGGAGTGATATGCGATTTACATGTATTACGTGTTGCACCACGCCTGGGAATTGCAACAGGAACCGATCCAAAGAAAATTGAAAAACAGATAATGGAAGTGATCCCTGCCAAAGATTGGGGCGAAATAGGAATGGCTATGTCGTTTTTAGGACGCGAGATTTGCAGGCCAACCAATCCAAAGCATGATGAATG
>DASWXS010000053.1:0-2927 GCA_036405375.1 Bacteroidia bacterium | reverse complement strand
GAAAATTACGTGAATTGAATTTTTTGTTGTAGGTGGTATTACCCGAATAACGGATAGTGTAAGAACGATTGTGATATTCAGGAACGGAAACATTCGGAACTACATTCGTGTCTACCCGGTCGGCAATAATAATGTTTTGCTGGGCACTTACACCAATGTTACTTTTAATGTAGGAAGAAGGATTCAGAATGTATACATGCGAAATGCCTGATGCACCAACATTCGATTTATAATAAATATCTCTTCCGCTGTATCCGTACAAATTATTTTCTTTGGATTGATCTTTTGAAAGCATATTAATATTGCTGATCCCTCCGATTCCCCACACAGAAAATTTCCCTGCTTTTTTTGTCGGGAAATCCATTTTAAAAGTAAGATCCTGGTATTGTGGTACGGCATTACCGGTTCCGAAATCAATATTCAGGTATTTAAATACAGACAGAGTAGAGTAGCGGTAGTTCACCAGGAAAGAACTGTTTTTTTTCCTTTTAGAGAACGGACCTTCCGCACCCAGTTCAAATCCATTAAAACCAACCTGTCCGAGGAACTCATGTTTTTCGTTATTCCCGGTGCGCATTTTTAAATCGAATACACCGGCTGTCGCATTTCCATAATCTGCCGGAAAAGCCCCCGTCATAAAATCGGAATTATCGAGTGTATTATTATTTAATATACTTATCGGTCCACCTGTTGATCCTAAGGAACCAAAATGATTTGGGTTGGGAATATCCAGCCCGTTCACCCTCCACAAAACTCCCATAGGAGAATTTCCCCGGATGATAATATCATTCCTGCTGTCGTTTGCACCGCTTACTCCTGCAAAATTGGATGCCATACGTGCCGGGTCGCCACGGCTTCCTGAATAACGGTTCGCTTCTTCAGTAGAAAAAACACGTGCGCTTACCATTGCCATTTTGTTATTGGTTTTGGTTTTATCCTGTTCGGCTACAATAACTACTTCATCGGCCTGAACCGCATTTTCTTCCAGCTCTATATTCAATACAATTTCCTTACCGGTAGTTAAGATAACCGACTGTACTTTTTCCTTATAGCTAAGCATGGAAATTTTGATCTGCCATCTGCCGATTGATACATTCTCTAATCTGAATTTTCCGTTTTCATCGCTATTCACAGCTTTGACGGGATCCGAATTTAAAAGCATGATCACAGCACCGGGAAGTGGACCCTGGGTTTGTTTATCAATTACAGTTCCGCGAATGGTTTGAGTAAGATCCTGTGCAAAAACAGAATAGGAAATGAAAAAAAAGACGAGCGTATAAAAGGCAGTTCTCATTTGCAGCACGAAGATACATGATGCAAAAGAGTTGGCAAAATTCCTTTATTTAACTTCTACTACAAAAGTTACTCTTTCCAATGTGTCGCGGGCAAAAGATTTGGTAAAGTGGATTTCTGTTTTCCCTGCTTCCAGTGCTTCAAAGTTGAAGTTTACATTACCTCCGTTGGAAGAATTGTAAATGGAATTCACATACGAAACTATGGTGTTGTCGTAATCGTGATCAACAGACCATAAGCCGGATCCTACTTTGTGATCTTCGCTTAGGTTAATATGAAAGCGCGAATTGGGGGCAACCGTATTTGTTTGCCCGGTTGATTTTTCGAATTCAATTTCTTGTGAAGAAGAGCAGGCAATTAAAAATATCGGAAGGAGTAATAATACCTTTTTCATATTAATTGAGATTACGTTTTTTCTTGATGCGTTCGTAGGCTTCCTGTAAGCTTTTAAATTTCTCTCCCGCTGATTTTTGAACTGCTTCACCCATACCTGTTACTTTATCAGGGTGGTATTTCATTGCCATTTTTCTATATGCTTTCTTTAATTCTTCATCGCTTGCCGAAGATGATATTTCCAGTATCTTGTAATCGCTTTCCACATCGCGATAATACATCGCTTTGATTGAGGTTGCATCAGCCCCGGATATATTGAGGTAATCAGCAATGGAGTCAATTAACTGAACTTCCTTTTCGTGTACATCGCCATCTGCTTTTGAAATACCATATAAGTAATGCAATAATTGTAAACGCGCACTCAAAGGCATATTCTGTCGAATCTGTATACATACATCATAAACAGGTATATCTTTTTTTATTACTTCGCTTAATACCTGTAGTAGTTGCTTTGCCTGGTATTCGCCGAACTGGTTCACCAAAAAGCCTTTTACATAATCCAATTCCGACTTCATGGTTTTACCATCAACCTTCATTACCGCTGCCGACAGCACCAAAAGCGACATAGCGAAATCACCAGCCTGTGTGCCGGTGTTCCCTCTAAACTTTGATCCTGCAGGGTCAGCTTTTTCTACCGAAATGCTGGCATTGTCGAATAGTGCGCCCAGTGCAAAGCCTACCAGGGCTCCTATCGGGCCGCCAAATGCCCAGCCAATACCACCGCCAAGCCATTTACCAAATTTCACCATTTAATGTTTGTTTTAAGCATTCGAAGATACTGAGTAGTGACATTTCACAAGCCGAAGTTTTAGTAAAATAAAGTTAAAACGGTTAATTTGGGCGGTAAACGGACTTTTCTTTCTGAAAATTGATGTGTTAAATACGAGCAGTAGTCTAAATCCTGAATTTTAATTTTTCCCTGGATAAATGTAAGTACAAATAATTTCCGCACTGTGTTTTCGGAATTAATCTGTTAATTGAAGTTGTTCGTCTATTTAAATTTCGGGTAGGAAAATTCAATTTGTTCTATTATGTATGCATAATTAATAAATAAATCAAAATTAATGGAAACTTTTTGTGAATCCTTAACGTAAAACTGTGATAGAGAACCCTTGCTTATTCGTTTCCTGGTTAATACCAGGGCGTTTGCAGAGAATAGTTAACTGTGTAGATAGAAAGAGGAGGCAATATGAAAGATACTTATTTTTCAGTTTCGTTTTAGCACTTAGTTTTATTTCAAT
>DASWXS010000052.1:0-3394 GCA_036405375.1 Bacteroidia bacterium | reverse complement strand
AAACGAAATCATTTTTGCAACTTTTATTCCTTTATACTTCATGGAAGTATTCTTATCAAAGCTAGTGGTTGTTACGGTAGCATCATTGGATTTAAAACGACTCAATGAAAACTCCGCTCTTATTCCATCGTTCATTATTCTGAATAAACGAAACTGGTATTGTTGCTCCGCTTCATTCACAAAATTTTGTTTCGCGAAATAATCCTCGTATGTTTTGTCTGTATAACTATAGCCGCCAACTTCAACCCAATCATACTTTTTTAGCGTATCCAGGTTGAATCCACTAACAGGAGCAGGTTTCATCGCAAGCAATTCTTTTTGAGCCGGAACTTTCCCGGTACACCAATTTTTCACCGCATCATAATATGTATTGCCCGGCTGATCTTTTATGGTCAGTTGTGCAAATGCATCCGCAGTAAAAAACAACGAGGCAATCATAATCAATTTCTTCATATAACAATTTTACTATTAAGGTAATGATTTATTTCGCGTAAAAGAACCATTGCGTTGCCTGGTCTTCGATATAAGTCTTTCCATATTTTCCGTTTCCAAAATACTCCTGGCACACTTTGTACTGGATAACATATTTGTATTTAAAATCTGGGCTGGTAGCCCACACGCGGGCATATTTTGCGCGACCAGCTACCCAATAGGTTGTTGATTCGTACTTTTCCCAATCACCAGCAGCAAAACCAATTTTCTCTATTTTCCCTTCTTTAACATGAGCTCTTACCATAGGCTCCAGCGAAGCATCTTTTGTTGTGAAAGGGTCGTTATATTTTGCCAGCCAATCCGTTTTCAATAATTCTGTTTCATATGCAGGCGTCAGGGCTTTAACCTTTGCAAACAGTTCTTTTTTATCGACTGATGGAGCAGTCATTCCCAAAACAGTATAGTATTCTTCCAGGCCTTTTATCTCTTCCTTGTAAAATTGCTGATAGCTTTTTTCCAGTTCCGTATCCGGATTAACAGCGCCAAACCAGTTATCCGCCACATGCATATTGTTCGAACCTCTTTTAAGATCATCGATTTTTCCCTGCGCCATTCCAACAAAATACTCTTCTGCCCGTGTAGCTGGGTTGGTAATATAATTTGCAGCTATCAGTTCCTTTCTTTTCGACAGTGTTTTCATATATGCATCCGGACACTCTTTGCAGTTACCGCCTTCCGGAACCGAAGGAAATTTTTGTTTCAACTCTTTTTCGATCTCATCACTTGCTTTTAAAAACTCTTTGATCTTCTCAGCAGTCAATGTTTGTGTACCACCCTTTCTGCCCGCATTATATTCCATTAGCTGCCCGAACAAATTATAATTAAGATCAAACAACTTATCTGCAATGTTATAAAACTCTTTGTAATTGTTCCATGGAAGCCACAGAGTCTGTTCAAAGATTACACTTCCCGGGAATCCTGAAACCCGGTATCCATCTTTCTCAATCTTCTCAACAGTACCTTCAGTATAGTTATTATAACTTCTGTCGGGAACAATTACTTTGTCGCCAACTTTGTACCTGGAGGGATAAACAATCGACTTAGCTGCCAGTTCATCTGCCTTTCTTTTTTCTTCTGCTTCCTTTTCTCTTGCAATGTTGGCGTTGGGAAGATTGGTAGCTTTAAGATCTTTAGTATACATCCAGGTGGAATTGGTGCCGTGCTTAACACTTTGCCTGCCGGCACTGCTTAGTTCAGAAGTAATCTCCCCGGTTACCATTTGTCCACCGTATTCAAACTCTACCATATCTCCCATCTTAAAACCTCCTTTTGAAGATGACGAAGCGGTAGAAGTTGAATTGGCGCTTCCATTGAGCGGTTTCAATCTGGAAGTACCAACCCAGGTATCGTACTTACTATCATAATTATCATAGTGAATTTTATATTGCTCTCCTTTTACTTCCATAATGTAACCAGGATACCATTTCTCATTTTCTTCAATAGAGACTTTATCATTGACTTTATAAGTCTCATCAGCAGAAGCAACAGTTGTATTTGGCCCCTTTTTGTCGTCGTTCTTCGAGGATTTATTGTCGTTCCCTACTTTAGGGAGTTTCACCTTGATTTGGGCGTGGCTCAAAGTTGATAAAGATGCGAGTATCAGTACTCCAATTGCTATTTTTTTCATAACGAGGTATTTCTATATTCAATAATAAATATCAGGCTTATCTATAGGTAATTCAATCAACATTAACGTACCTATCCGATTCAGGAACCAAATATCAATTTCAGGGTGCAAACGTTTTTTCAAAATTCACCGCAATAACTGCATTTGGTCCCTGGTAATAAATTATATTTGACTACGAAACAAATTCCATTGAGATCTCCTTTCACAAAATACTTCGTCCTTGTTTTTCTCTTCTTTTCCTTAGGAATTAAAGCAGTGGAAAACGACACCGTGTCTTTCCGGTACAGGGAATTAAAGCTCAATTCAGACAAACTGGATTTCCTTTATCATCTTTCAACAGATGCCATTTATAAGATCAAATCCGCCAACAAGAGTTTTTTACGGAATGAGATTAATTCGATTAAGCTTCTGAACGACAAAGAAAATGGCATTGCTGCCCTTATAAAAGGGAATATCATTTATTTCGAAGATTCAGTAGCACTTATAAAGAGTTATTTTCTGAAATCGTTTAATATTCTCAAGAACTACCCTCAGAATAAATATTATGGATTTTCCATAAAAGCGCTGTCTGCCATATATTATGACCTTGGGATTAAGGACAGTACTATTTATTACTGCGCGTTAGGTCTTCAAAATGCACTGAAAAATAAAACGGATGTCTCCGAAGCATATTATAACCTGGGAAGTCAATACTACTTTTTTTCCAATATAAACGATGCAATTATCAACCTGGAGAAAAGTGCAGAAACCGGCATCCTTCTCAAGGATTATAAAAACACCGCCCTGGCTTTCAAAATTTTGTCTGTAATCTATAGGGATCAAAAGACCTTTGATTACATGGCGCTTTGCGATACTTCACTATATTATGCCTATAAAACAAAAGATAATGTTCAGATTACAGAAGCACTATATTACAAAATTCAATGCCTGATCCTCCAGGATAAAACCAAAGAAGCGCTATCGTACCTGAATATTTCAAAAAGCATCTTTGCAAAAGATCCGGGTAATTTATACCTGGAAATAAATTTCAACAGAGCAGCTGCATTTTACTATTCCGAGATCGCTGATGTGGATAAAACTCTTTTTCACCTTCAAAAAACCAACCTGCTGTTAAATGGTATCAGTCGGGTTAGCGGGCGAACCGGCAGAGGTTATAATAATATTGGAAATGCATGCCTCAGTGCAAAGCAATATAAGCTGGCAATTAACTACCTCGACACCGCAATTTATTTCGGAGAGAAATACAACGACCAGGCTTTGTTGTGGTTCGCATAC